>JACMKJ010000420.1 GCA_014380155.1 Rhizobacter sp.
CGGCGTGATGATCACCTTCGCTGCGATCGCGGCAGCCGGTGACGTGAACGTGAACGCCATCGCGCCCGGCATCGCCGCCGCGCTGGTGGCCACGGTGGCAGGCCTCGCGGTCGCTATTCCCGCGCTGTTTGGCTACAACTACCTCACCAGCAAGATCTCCGAGCTGACTTCGGACATGCAGGTGTTCATCGACGAGCTGGTCACTCGCATCGCCGAGAACCACTCGGTGTGATGGGAGCCACAGCATGAAAGTTCAGGGCGCCAACAAGGCGTATGACGACATCAACGTCACGCCGATGCTCGACTTGGCCTACGTGCTGCTGGTGATCTTCATCATCATGACCACGGCCTCGGTGCAGGGCATCAAGGTCAACCTGCCCAAGGCCAGCGCTGCGCCCAGCCTGGCCAAGCCGCAGACCAAGGCCATCACCATCCGCGACGACGGGCAGATGTTTCTGGACACCTACCCGGTCACCATGCAAGAGCTCGAAGACCGCCTGCGCCAGCTGAAGGCAGTGAACCCGAGCTTCCCGGTGGTGATCAAGGGCGACGCCAAGGTGCACTACGAAAAAGTGGTCGACGTGCTCGACCTGATGGGCCGCCTCGACATCACCCAGCTTGGCCTGGTCACCCAGCGCCTGGTGAAGTAACGGCGCTGCGCCGCGACAGGGGCCTGAACCATGTACCAAGACGACGAGCTGGCGAACCGCCGCAGCTGGGTCAAGACGCTCGCCTTGTGGGGCGTTGCTGTGGCGCTGATGGTGGGCGTGGTGCTGTTGCTGATGCAGTACCTCGCCAAGCCGGCGAGCAAGCCGCGCGGTGTGCAGCAGGTGGCGCTGATCAAGCAGCCGCCCCCACCGCCGCCGCCCAAGCCGCCTGAAAAAGTGCCCGAGCCGCCCAAGGTCAAGGAAGAGGTCAAGATCGACGAGCCGAAAGACGAGCCCAAACCCGACGAGCCCAAGCCGGCCGATGAAAAACCCCCGGCCGGTGAGCAGCTGAAAGTCGATGCCGATGGGGCCGCGGGCTCCGACGGCTTCGGCCTCGGTGCCACGCGCAGTGGGCGTGACCTGTTGAGCACTGGCGGCGGTGGTGGCGCGTACTACACCGGCTTGTTGCAGCGGCAGTTTCTCGAGACGCTGACACGCAACCGCAAGTTTCCCCGCGATCAGTTTCGCGTGGTGGTTCGCGTCTTGATCGGTGACGACGGCCGGGTGCAAAGGGCCGACATCGTGAACGGCACGGGCAATGCGCAGACCGATGACCTGATCCAGGCGACCCTGCTCGAAATGAACCCCTTGAAAGACATTCCCCCCAGCTCGATGCGCTCGTTCCAGATGCGCTTGAGCAACGCTTGAGCAATACATAAGCAACGCCTGACCGCGTGACCCTTGGCCCGCTTTTTTCACCCTGCCGCTCCATGAAACCCACTCCCGTTCGCCTGATCGCTGTGCTTGCCCTGGCCTTGTGGGCGGTGCCGTCCTTGGCTGCGCCCGAAGCCGATGCCGAGCAAGTGCGTGCCACCACCATCAAGCTGATCAACCAGCTGGTGGAGCAGGGCGTGCTCACGCGAGAGAAGGCCGACGCCTTGCTCGCCGAGATGAACAAGCCCTCGGCCACACCCGCACCGGTGCGTGTGCCCTACATGCCCGACTTCATGCGCAAGGAGCTGAAAGACGAGGTGCAGCTCGACCTGGCCGCGCAGGCCGCGCGAGAAGGCTGGGCCAAGGCCGGCAGCGTGCCTGCCTGGGTGCGCGCCCTGTCGTGGGAGGGTGACGTGCGCACGCGCTACCAGTTCGACAACTACGCCGCCGACAACGCGTTTGCCGTCGACTGGAACGAGACCAACCGCACCCGCGCCCTCACGCAGCTCAACACCACCGACGACCGTCGGCGCTTTCGCGTGCGTGCACGCGCCGGCCTCAACGCCAGGCTCGACGAGCATTGGTCGGCCGGCATTCGCCTGACCACCGGCAACACCACCAACCCGATTTCATCGAACCAGACCGTGGGCACCTATGGCAACCGCTTCACTGCCGCCTTCGACCGCGCCTACATCCGCGGGAGCCGGGGTGATGTCAACGCGGTGTTGGGCCGTTTCGGTAACCCGTGGTTCGGCACCGACCTGGTCTGGGCCAACGACCTGAGTTTTGACGGCATGAGCCTGCAGTGGTCGCCGACCTTCACGCCGAGCTTGCAAGGCTTCGTGACGCTGGCGGCCATGCCGCTGCAAGAGGTGGAGTATTCGAACAAGGACAAGTGGCTGTATGGCCTGCAGGTCGGCGCCACGCTGCCTGCTTCGGCCGATGGCCTGGGCCTGAAGATCGGCCTCGGTTACTACCACTACGCCAACATCGTGGGCGAGGTGAATGCGCCCAATTCGACCGAGAAGGACTACACCTCGGCGCCCTTCCTGCAAAAGGGCAACACGCTGCACAACATCTCGTCTGACCCTCTGCGGCCGCTGCTCGGCCTGGCCTCCGATTACCACCTCGTCAACCTCACCACCCAGCTTGACTTTGCGGCGGGTGCGGGCAAGCGGGTGGTGTTGACGGGAGACTTCGTGCGCAACGTCGGCTTCGACCGGGCCGCCGTCAGCGAGCGTGCCGGCGTGGACGTGGAGCCCGAGACCACCGGCTACCAGCTGCGTGCGGCCTATGGCACCGCCGAGGTGAAGAGCGCCCGCGATTGGCAGGTCTACTTTGCCTACAAGCGCCTGGAACGCGACGCGGTGCTCGACGCCTACACCGACGGCGACTTCCGCCTCGGTGGCACCGACGCCAAGGGTTACATCCTCGGCGGCAGTTACGGCGTCGGCAAGAACGCCGCGCTGTCGCTGCGTTACTTCAGCGGCGACGCCATCTCCGGCCCGCCGCTGGCGATCGACGTGATCCAGCTTGACCTGAGCGTGCGTTTCTGAGGAGCCGCAGCATGAACCGCACACTGCACCGCCTCTCGATCGCTGCGATGGCCATGGCCTTGGGCAGCGCATCGCTGGTCGCCACGGCCCAATCGGGTGACGACGCCAAGAAGGCCGCGCGCCGTGCCCAGCTGCAAATGCAGCAGCTGCAGCAGAAGGCCCAGGAGGCCGAGGCCGCCAAAGCCAAGATCGAAGGCGACAAGAGCGTGCTCGACAAACAGCTGCGCGAGCAAACCCAGCAGGTGGCCCGCCTCAAGGGCGCCTTGCCCAAGGCACTGGAGAGCCTGAAGGCCTCGGAGGCCGCACGCGCCGAACTGGCCGCCACGGTGGCCACGCTCGAAAAGCAGCTGGCTGGACAGAAGACCAGCCACGAAGCAGCGCTGGCCGCTGCACAGATCAACACCAAACAACGCGACGAGAAGCAGTCACAGCTGCAGCGCCAGCATGACGCCCAGGTGGCGCAGGTCGGCGAATGCAGCGCGAAGAACGAGCGTTTGGTGCGCTTGAGCGGCGAGCTGCTCGACCGCTATCGCAACAAGAGCGTTTCCGACGTGATGAAGCAGCGTGACCCCGTTCTCGGGCTGGGTGACGTGCAGATGTTCAACCTCGTTCAGGAGTACCGCGACAAGGCCGACGCCGAGCGGTTCTCCCCTTCGACCAACAGGTGACCCCCACCCAATGACCACCTTGTGTGCACTGAAGTTCGTCCCGCGTGTGAGCCTGCTCACCGCGACGCTCAGCCTCAGCCTGCTCGCCACTGCCTGCTCCAGCTTTCGCTTCCCGTCGATGCCGACGGAAGGCGATGAGCCTGGGGCGGCAACGGTCGCCGCCAGCCCTGAAGCCGTGCCTGCCATGCCCGACCCGGCCTATGTGATCGGGCCGGAAGACGCGCTCGAGATCTCGGTCTGGCGCGATGACACGCTCAAGACGGCCTCGTTGGTGCGCCCCGATGGGGGCATTTCGTTCCCGCTCGCCGGTGACGTCATCGTGGCCGGCAAGACGGCGGTGCAGGTGCGCGAAGAGCTGGTCAAACGCCTGTCGAAATTCATCCCCGAGCCGGTGGTCACGGTGTCGGTGGTGCGTGTGTCGAGCTACCGCATCTATGTGCTGGGCCGCGTCAACAAGCCGGGCGACTTCCAGGTCGGCCGCCACATCGACGTGCTGCAAGCGCTCAGCATCGCCGGCGGCATGACGCCGTTTGCCTCTGAAGACGGCATCCAGATCATCCGCAAGGTCGACGGCAAACCGGTTTCCATTCCGTTCGAGTACTCCCGCGTTCGCAAGGGCGGCGACCTGTCGCAGAACATCACGCTGAAAAGCGGAGACGTGCTGCTGGTCCCGTGAACCCGTCGGTGAAGGCCGGCCGTGGCGGGCTGGGCTGGTGGCTCCCGCTCGGTGCCTTGGCGCTGGGCACGGTGCCGCAGGCGTCGCGTGCCGAACAGTGGTTGATCGAAAACAGCTTGGCAACACGTTATGAATCGAATGACAACGCGGCACTCGTGCCGAGTTCTCCGGGCACCATGAACACGCTCTCCTTGTCGAGCGCGCTGGCCGCTTCACGCAAGACGGAAAGCTCGGCCACGCGCCTCGACGTGCTCGCGAGTTCGGTGCGCCAATGGGGCCCGGGTGAGCAAGACCGTGTCGACGGCCGGCTCGGGCTCGAGCAGACTCTGGCCGACCCCTTGAACAGCTTCAGGCTCGGCGCGCAGTACCTGCAAGATTTCAACAACGCGACCGACAGCGCCGACGTGACGGTGGCCCGCGGGCGGCGGCGCACCAAGACGCTGTCGGGCGCCTGGTCGCGCTCCTTGACCGAGCGTGTGAGCCTGGACCTTGAGACCACGCTGGACCGCACGGCCTACGGCCTGCCCCCGCCGCAGGCGGTGGACTTTCGCAACGACGAGTTGTCGACCGGCTTGTCGTACCGCTGGGCCGAGTTCACGACGGTGAGCCTGAACGCGAGCCACGCCAAGTACCGCACCGAGGCTGACACCAGCCGCTCCACCACCGACCAGATCAGCCTGGGTTTCTCGCGCAGCTGGTCCGAGCGCAGCAGCCTGTCGCTGAGCCTTGGCAGCTACCGCACCCGCACAGTGGGCTTGCGCTCGAGAGTGTTCTGCCCCTTGACGATTGACTTTTGCAATGATGGCCTGCCGCTGGATGTGGCCACGGATCGGGTTTACACCTCAGCGCGAGGGCTGCAGTTCAACCTGTCGCAGCGCTACCAGCTCGACGAGCGCACCGACCTGTCGTTCAGTGCCGCGCGACAGCAGGCGCCGAGCGGTGCGGGCGTGGTGGTGCGCAGCGACACCTTGCGCGCGAGCGCCAGCCACAGCTTCTCTGAGTTGCTCAAGGCTTCGGCCAGTTACTCGCAGTCGCGCTCGACTTACGAGAGCCTCGAAGGCAGCAACGTGCGCCCGGCCCAACAAAATTTCTCGCTGTCGTTCAGCCGCCAACTCGCACCCGACCTGAGCGTGCAGGGGGGCTACCAGTTCAGCCGCGCCGACGGCGTGGTGCCCGGCCAGGGTGCGCGTGCCAACAGCGTGAGCCTGTCGTTGCAGTACGACTGGCCGCGTTTCGACGCCGCGCGCTGAGCGACCCGTCCATAACCGCCCACCCACCGCCCCACACCGCCAGGCACACCATGTCAGCCATCTCCCAGGATCTTTACGCCGCAGCCGAGCCGATGGCGCCACAGGGCAAGACCATGCGCGACCACATCGGCATGCTGCGCCGCCGCCGTGGGCTCATTGCGGTGGTGTTTGCCGCGCTATTTGCGGTGGCTGCGGTGGTCGCGGTGGTGCTGCCGCCGGTCTACCGCTCCACCGCCACCATCTTGATCAAGGAGCAGGAGATCCCGCAAGAGTTCGTGCGCTCCACCGTCACGAGTTTTGCCGACGAGCGCATCCAGGTGATCAGCCAGCAGGTGATGACACGCTCAACCCTGCTCGACCTGGTCGACCGGTACGGCCTGTACGGCAAGGCGCGCCAGCGCGAGACGAGCGAAGAAATTCTTGACCGCATGCGGCGCGACATCAAGCTCACGCCGATCAGTGCCGAGGTGACCGATCGGCGCACCGGCTCGCCGGTGAAGTCGACCATCGCTTTCAGCCTGTCGTATGACAGCGAGAGCGCTGCCGCCGCGCAGAAAATCGCCAATGAGCTGACCACGCTGTACCTCAACGAGAACGTGAAGAACCGCCAGCAAAAGGCGGCCGAGACCACCTCGTTCCTCGACGAAGAGCTGAGCCGTGTGAGCGAGCACATCTCCGAGGTGGAGCAGAAGCTGTCGCTCTTC
>JACMKJ010000421.1 GCA_014380155.1 Rhizobacter sp.
GTGAAAAACAGGCGCAGCGCCAGGCGGGTGGCGGCGGCCGGTGCGACCGACTGCGACAGCCGCAGCGCGAGGCCCAGGCTGCGGGCGAACACGCCGGCGTAAAAGCCGCTCGCAGGGTTGCTGGCGCGGGGGGTGGCGGGGTGGCTCATCACACGTCCAGCCATTGGAAATCGGCATTGCTCCGGGGCACGGCCGACCACAACGCGTGCAGCGACAAGCCGAGCGGCGCGAGCACGGCCGTGGCACCCAAGGCAACGAGAAGAACGATCAGCATGGTGGAACTCCTTATGTCGCACGATCGTGCGAAGCGTGGCCAAAAAATGCGTCGACCGGGGCTTGTGGCGGCTTTCAACGCGGGGGAGAACTTTGCAGTGAGGCGATCAGGCGCTCGTAGGCCGCCCAGCTGCGGTCGGCGGCGCGCGGGTCGCGCATGAAACGCGCATCGCGCATCAGCGCAATGAACAGGCCGTCGAGCTCGAACACCAGCTGGTCGACGTCGGTATCGGGCAGCAGATGACCGGCCTCGACGGCCTGGATGGCGGTGCGCTTGAGCGCGCCGCGCCAGCGTTGCACGTGGCTGAGCAGCTGGTCGCGCAGCGGGCCTTCGCGGTCGTCGTATTCGAACGCGCCGGCGCAATAGAGGCAGCCGATGCGGGTTTCGACATCGCGGGCCCGCTGCATCCAAAGCCGCATGATGGCGTGCAGGCGCGGCAGGCCGCGCGGCTCGCGCATGGCCGGGGTGAACACGTCTTGCAAGAAACGCCGCGCGTATTCGTCGAGCACTGCGGCTTGCAGCGCCTCGCGCGAGCCGATGCGCGAAAACACGCCGCTCTTCGAGAGGCCCAGTCGTTTGGCCACCTCGCCGATGGTCAGGCTGTCGAGCCCGTCGGCAGCGGCCATGGCCAGTGAGGTGTCGAGGATCGCAGCCAGCGTCAGCTCGCTGCGTTCGGTCTTGGTTTCCATGGCGCGTAGTGTCGCACGATCGTGCGAAGTGTCAAGGCGCTGCAGCCTTCATGGGTATGGCGTGGCGTGCACTACGCCGCAACCCCCCAGCTTCTGCATCGACAGCGGCGCAGGTGTCGTGGTACACCTGCCCGCACTCGGTGCGGAGGAAACCTTGCTTCGCAAAGCTTTGGCTCAGGGGCGCATGCGCTGGTTGATGATCGGCCCGTTTCTGGTGGTCGTGGCCTTGCTCGCCACCCTCGCGGTGGCCAGTGTCGACATCCTTTCGGCGGTGCGCGCTTACGTGGGGGGCGAAAGCCTGTGGTCGAAAGGCCAGAAAGACGCGGTCTTCTACCTCAACCGCTACATCGACACCCACGACCCGGTCGACTATCTGCGTTTCCAGAATGCGCTCGCGGTGCCGCTCGGCGACCGCCGCGCCCGCCTCGCGCTGGGTCAAGACCCTCCCGATATCGACACGGCGCGCCTGGGCTTCCTCGCGGGTGGCAACCACCCCGACGACGTCGAAGGCATGATCGATCTGTTCTTGCGCTTTCGGCGCGTCAGCTTCATGGCCGACGCCATCACGATCTGGGCCGCCGCCGACGATCGCCTGGCCGACCTGAACCTGCTGGCACTGCAGGTGCACGAGCACATTCGGGCCGGCGACTCCGGCTCGCCTGAGCTGCAAGTTCTATTGGCCGGCTTGCCCGAGCTCAACACGCGGCTGACCGAGCTGGAAGAGCTCTTCTCCGCCACGCTGGGCCAGGCCTCCCGCACCGCACGGCGGCTGGTGCTCATCATCACGCTGGTGCTGGCCGCCGGCCTCACCGCGGGCGGGCTCTCCCTCACCGCCTACATGCTGCGCCAGCAAGCCGAGGTCGAGCACGCCTTGCGTGAAAGCAACGAGCGCTGGGCGCTGGCGGCCGAAGCTGCCGGAATGGGTCTGTTCGAGTGGGATCTGCACAGCGGGCACGCGTCTGTGGACGCACGGGCCGCCGCGTTGTACGGCCTGCACGGCCCGGTCTCCGGCGTGGAGCTGAGCGCCCTGACGCGCGACATGGTGCACCCGGAAGACGCGGCCCGGTTTCGCGCCGCGGTGAGTCAGCTCATTGCCCACCCAGCGCCGGCGACGCAGCGCTACCGCCTGCTGCTGCCGGGCGGCGTGGTGCGCCACATCGAAGCCATCGCCAACGTCAGCCGAAACAGCGACAACGTGGGCGTGCGCATGGTGGGTGTGCTGCGCGACGTGAGCGACCAGATTCGCGCCGCCGAACTGCAGCTCGAAAAAGAAGCCGCCGAGCGCGCCTACCGGGCCAAGGGCGAGTTCCTGTCGCGGGTGAGCCATGAGCTGCGCACGCCACTCAACGCCGTGCTGGGGTTTGCCCAGCTGGTGCAGACCGACCCGGTCGACGTGCCCACACCGGCGCAGAAGCAGCGCATGGGGCACGTGCTCGACGCCGGGCGCCACCTGCTCTCGTTGATCAACGACATCCTCGACCTGAGCAGCCTGGACGAAAGTGCCGCGCCCCTGCCGGTGGTGCCGGTGGCGCTGGCACCGGCGCTGCAACAAAGTCTCAGCCATGTCGAGACCCTGGCGCGCACGCAGCAGGTGGCTCTCGAGGTGGTGTTGCCCGAGCGTGCGCTGTGTGTGCTGGCCAATGCGCGGCGGCTGGAACAGGTGTTCACCAACCTGCTCTCCAACGCCATCAAATACAACCGTGTGGGTGGCGAGGTGGCGGTGCTGTGCGAGTGTGTCGACGACGAGGTGCGGGTCACGGTGCGCGACACCGGGCCCGGCCTGCGCCCCGATCAGGTCGAGCGGCTGTTCCAGCCTTTCAACCGAGTGGGCGCCGAGTTTTCCAAGGTGCAGGGCAGCGGCCTCGGCCTGGTGATCACGCAGCAACTCATCAAGCACATGGGCGGTAGCCTGCAGGTGCTTAGCACCGTGGGCGTGGGCACGCGCATGGTGGTGCGGCTGCGGGCGGCGCCGCTGCTCGATCAGGTGGCCGTGGCGACGTAACCCCTCGGGATGGCGCTCATCAGACGCCGCGTGTACTCCTGCTGTGGCGCATCCAGAATCTGCGCCACGCTGGCCTGCTCGACCACCTCGCCGTCTTTCATCACCAGCACCTCGTCGGCCATGAAGCGCACCACCGCGAGGTCGTGGCTGATGAAGATGTAGGCCAGGCCCAGCTCGTCTTGCAGGTCTTTCAAGAGGTTGAGCACCTGCGCCTGCACCGAGACGTCGAGCGCGCTCACCGCCTCGTCGAGGACCAGCACCTCGGGGTTCAGCGTGAGGCAGCGTGCGATGGCCACACGCTGGCGCTGGCCCCCGGAAAACTCGTGCGGATACTTGTGCATCGCGCCCTCGTCCAGGCCCACCTTGGCCAACAGCGCACGGGCGCGTGCTTCGCGCTCGGTGGCATCGGCGCCTATGCCGTGAATGGTCATCGGCTCCACCAGCGTCTGGCCGATGGTGAAACGCGGGTTGAGCGAGGCATACGGGTTCTGGAACACCACCTGGATGCGCTGGCGCATGGGCAGCATCTCGGCCTTGCTGAGCGCCAGCAGATCCTTGCCGTCAAAGCGCACCTGCCCGCTCACCGGGCCACCGCTCGGCTCGTGCAGGCGCAAGAGCGTGAGGCCCATGGTCGTCTTGCCCGAGCCCGATTCACCCACCACACCCAGCGTGTGGCCGCGCTTCAACTGGAAGCTCGCACCCTTCACGGCCTGGAACTCGCGCCGCCCGAAGACGCCGCTGCGCAACCAGAAACTCTTGGTCAGCGCGCTGGCTTCGATGATCACCGGCGCGCTCGGGTCTTTCGCTTTTCCGAGTGCCGAGTTGGCCACGCCCGAGATGTGGTCGTCGATCACCATCAAGCGCGAGCTGCGCTGCGCAAGCGTCGGCCGGCAGGCCAGCAGCGCGCGCGTGTAGGCGTCTTGCGGGCTGGCGAAGATGCCGGCCACCGGGCCTTGCTCGCGCACGGTGCCCTGGCGCATCACCACCACGTGGTCGGCGATCTCGCCCACCACGCCGAGGTCGTGGCTGATGAAGAGCATGCTCATGCGGTGCTTTTCTTTCAGCCGCGTGAGCACGTCCAGGATCTGCCGCTGGATGGTGACGTCGAGCGCGGTGGTCGGCTCGTCGGCGATCAGCAGCTTGGGTTCACAGGACAGCGCCATTGCGATCATCACGCGCTGCTGCTGGCCACCCGACAGCTCGTGCGGGTAGGCCTTCAAGCGCCGCTTCGGCTCGGGCAGGCCCACTTCGACCAGCAGCTCTTCAGCGCGTTGCAGCGCCTGCTTCGGCGTGAGGCCCAGGTGCTTGATCAGTGGTTCGCAGATCTGCTGGCCGATGTTGAACACCGGGTTGAGCGAGCTCATCGGGTCTTGGAACACACAGGCGATCTCGCGCCCGCGCAAGGCTTGCAGCTGCGGCAAGGTGGCGGCCAGCATGTCGCGGCCCTGGAAGCTGATGGTGCCCTGGCGCTCGGCGTTGTCGGGCAGCAGGTTGAGGATCGACATGGCGGTGACGCTCTTGCCCGAGCCCGACTCGCCGACCAGCGCCACGGTGGTGTTCTCGGGCACGTCGAAGCTCACGCCTTGCTCTCTTCCGTCGACCACGCGGCCGACGGCCTGCACACGTTGCACAACGCCGTCTTGTTTCCCCGTGCGGAACGAGACCAGCAAATCCTTGATGGTCAGCAGCGCGCTCATTCCAGACCTCTCAGCTTGGGGTCGAGCGCGTCACGCAGCGCATCGGTAAACAAAGAGAAGGCGGTGACAAACACCGCCATGAACCCAGTGGCCGCCACCAGCTGCCACCACTGGCCCAGGATCAGCTCGTTCTGCGCCTCTTGCAGCATGGTGCCCCAGGAGACGTCATCGACACCGACGCCAAGGCCCAGGTACGACAGGATCACCTCGAACTTGATGAAGCTCACCACCAGCAGCGACATGCGCACCAGGATCACGTGGCTCACGTTGGGCAGGATGTGGCGGAACATGCGCGAGCTGGTCGAGGCACCGATGGCCTCAGCCGAGCGCACGTAGTCGCGCACCGAGTGCTTCAAAAATTCAGCCCTAACTTGTCGGTACACGCTGGTCCAGCCGACCAGCGCCAGGATGATCGCGACGCTGCCGATGCCGCGCCCGAAGATCACCGCAAATACCAGCAGCAGCAAGATGTCGGGGATGGCGGTGAACACGCTGTACAGCCACTCCAGGAAGTCGCCCACGTAGCGCCCGAAAAAGCCGGCCAGGGCACCGAGCACCGTGCCGATCAGTGCTGCAATCAGCGCACCGAGCAGCCCCACGAACACCGAGGTCTGCGTGCCCTTGGCGGCTTTGGCCAGCACGTCACGGCCGAGCCGGTCGCCACCAAAGGGCAAGGTCTGTGCCTTCACCACCTCGACCGACTTGAACTTGGCGGCGCGCTCGTCCCATTCCTTGTAGCGCGGTGCGAGCGGGTCGACTGCGGAGATGTCGACGTTGGGCCCCTTGGGCGACTCGATCACGCTCGCCTCGGTCTTGGGCGCAGGGCCCATGAAGGTGGGCGGCGCGCTGGGCACACCCACTTCGTTCTGCCATCCCTTGGCGACGAGGCCGGTGGCCGCGAGCACGATCAGCACGATGAAAAACAGCACCACCGCCAGCGACACCATGCCCACACGGTCTGCACGAAGCCGCTTCCAGGCAGCAAACCAAACCCCTTCCGGCCGTTCCATCACCGCGCTCATTTGAGAACCACCCGCGGATCGGTCAGCTTGTAGAGGATGTCGGCCGCCAGGTTGATCAGCATGGTCAGCATCGGGAGGTAGATCGCCACCGCCTGGATCACCGGGTAGTCGCTGCGGTTCACCGCCAGGATGATCTCGCGCCCGAGGCCGGGGATGGAGAAGAACACCTCGATCAGGAAGGAGCCGACAAACACACCCGGCAGCAGCAAGGCGATGTTGGTCAAGATGGGGATCATCGCGTTGCGCAGCACGTGGCGGAACAGCACCGTCTTCTCGGTCATGCCCTTGGCGCGCGCGGTGCGCACGTAGTCTTGGCCGAGTTCATCCAGGAAGAAGGTGCGGTACAGCCGCGTCTGCGGCGCCACACCTACGGCCAGCGCGAGGAACAGCGGCAGTGGCACGTACACGAACAGGTTGGTCAGCAGGCTGTCACTCCAGCCCTGCACCGGGAACCAGCCGAGCTGAAAACCGAACACGTACTGGCCGATGATGATGTAGACCAGGAACGAGATCGACAGCGCCACCGTGGTGATCACCATCAGCGAGCGGTCGGCCACCGACCCACGGCGGTAGGCCACCCACATCGCGATCGGCAGGGCGATCAGCGTGTCCAGGATCAGGATGGGCAGCATCACCGTCAGCGTGGCGGGCAGGCGGGTGGCAAAGATGTTGCTCACCGCTTCGTTGGTGGCCCAGCTGCGGCCCCAGTCGAAGCTGACCACGCTCTTCAGGTAGATCCAGAGCTGCACGTACCAGGGTTTGTTCAGGCCGAGCTGCTCACGGATGGCGTCGATCTGCGCCGCGCTGGCGTTGAGGCCGCCGAGGATCTCGGCAGGGTCGCCACCGACCCACTTGAACAAAAGAAACACCAGCAGCAAGACCCCGAGCAGCGTCGGGATCATTTGCAGCAGGCGCCGGATCACATAGGCAGCCATGGGTTTTGCATCTCGGGTGGAGCGTTGAACAAGGGGGGTGTCCGCCCGGGTGGGGCGGGTTGCCGGGCGTCGCGGGGTTTTCGCGGCAGGCGCGAGTCTAAGCGGCGCTCAAATGCCCCTCGCCCCGCGTTTGCCCGGGGGCGGCGCACGCAACTTGCATGCCGAAGCGCCCTAAACTTTGATGACATCCCACAAGGAGCAGTAATTGATCAAACGGAGTGGCCTGATCGCGGCCCTGATGACGATGCTGGCGTTTGCGGCGCCTGCGAGCCTGGCGCAACAACCGGCTGCAGCCCCCAAGGTGTTGCACTACTCGTTTCGCATTGCCGAGACCGGCTTCGACCCGGCGCAGATTTCCGACCTGTATTCGCGCACGATTGCCGCCAACATCTTCGAAGCCCCGCTGCAATACGAGTTCTTGGCGCGGCCTTACCGCTTCCGCGCCAACACGCTTGCGGAGCTGCCCGAGGTCAGTGCCGATTTCAAGACTTTCACCTTCCGCGTCAAACCGGGCATCTACTTCGCTGACGACCCGGCCTTTGGTGGCAAGAAGCGCGAGCTGGTGGCCGAGGACTATGTGTACTCCTGGAAGCGCCACTACGACCCGCGCTGGAAGAGCTCCAACCTCTACATCCTCGCCAACTTCAAGATCATCGGCCTGTCGGAGCTGCGCGACGAGGCCCTGGCGGCCAAAAAACCTTTCGACTACGGGCGTGAGGTGCCGGGGCTTCGCGCGCTCGACAAATACACCTTCCAGGTCAAGACCGCCCAACCCAACCCGCGCCTCTTGATGCAGTTCACCGATGGTTCGTCATGGGGCGCCGTGGCGCGTGAGGTGGTCGAGGCCTACGGCGACAAGATCATGGAGCACCCGGTGGGCACCGGGCCCTACCGCCTGGCGCAGTGGCGGCGCGCCTCGAAGATCGTGCTGGAGAAAAACCCCGGCTTTCGCGACCAGTTTTATGACGAAGAAGCGCCCGCCGGCGACCCCGTCGCGCAGGCGGCGGTGGCCAAGCTCAAGGGCCGCAAGCTGCCGATGATCGACCGCATCGAGGTCGCCATCGTGGCTGAGAACCAGCCGCGCTGGCTCGCATTCTTGAATGGCGATCACGACGTCTTGTGGGAGGTGCCTGACGACTTCACCAACGTGGCCATCCCCAACAACCTGCTGGCGCCCAACCTGAAAAAGCGCAACATCACGATGGTGCGTTATGCACGCGCCGACGTGGCGCTGTCGTACTTCAACATCGAAGACCCGGTGGTCGGTGGCTACACGCCCGACAAGGTCGCGCTGCGGCGGGCCGTCTTGCTGGCGGTCGATGTGGACAAGGAGATTCGCCTCGTGCGCAAGAACCAGGCGGTGCCGTCCCAGGGCCCGGTGCCGCCTGGCTCATGGGGGCACAACCCTGCCATGAAAACCGAGATGAGCGACTACGACACGGCGCGTGCCAAGGCCTTGCTCGACATGTACGGCTACGTCGACAAAGACGGCGACGGCTGGCGCGATCAACCCAACGGCCAACAGCTCCTGCTGGAGTACGCCACGCAACCCGACCAGTCCTCGCGCCAGCTGATCGAGCTGTGGAAGAAGAACATGGACGCCATCCAGTTGCGCATGGTATTCAAGACGGCCAACTGGCCCGATAACCTGAAGGCATCCACCGCCGGCAAGTTGATGATGTGGGGCGTGGGCTGGAGTGCGGGCACCCCCGACGGCGACACCTTCCTGGCGCTGGGTTACGGCGGCAACAAGGGACAGGCCAACAAGTCGCGCTTCGACCTGCCGGCCTACAACGAGCTCTACGAGCTGCAGAAACGCCTGCCCGACGGCCCCGAGCGCCAGGTCGCGATGGACGCAGCGCAACAGCTGCTGGTGGCCTACGCGCCCTACAAGCTGCATGTGCACCGCATCTCCACCGACCTCGCCCACCCCTGGGTGATCGGCTACCACCGCAACAACTTCGTGCGCGAATTCTGGAAGTGGGTCGACATCGACGTCGAGCGCCAGCGCAAGGAAAGCAAGTCGTGATGCGTGTGTTGTGCCGCGTGCTGGCCCGCACCGCGTTGTGGGTCGCCGCGATGTGGGCGGCCAGCGCACACGCGGCCGAGCCGCCGAAGGTGCTGCGCTACGCCTTCCCGATCGCCGAGACCGGCTTCGACCCGGGCCAGGTCAGCGACTACTACTCACGCGTCATCACCTCGCACATCTTCGACGCGCCGCTGACCTACGACCACCTCGCCCGGCCGTTCAAGCTGAAGCCGTCGACTGCGGTGGCCATGCCGGAGATCAGCGACAACTTCACCACCTTCGTCTTTCGCATCAAGCCTGGCATCTACTTTGCCGACGACCCGGTGTTCAAAGGCAAGAAGCGAGAGCTGGTCGCGCAAGACTATGTGTACTCGGTCAAGCGCGTGTACGACCCCAAGCTCAAAGCGCCGGCCCACTCGTATGTGGAAGACGAAGGCATCATCGGCTTGCAGGCATTGCGCGACGAAGCGCTGAAAACAGGCAAGCCCTTCGACTACGACCGCGAGGTCGAAGGGCTCAAGGCACTCGACCGCTACACCTTCCGCGTGAAGCTGCGCGAGTCGCGCCCGCGGCACCTGTTTGCCATCTGGTGCGGCCGCGACATTTACGCCGGCGCCGTGGCGCGCGAGGTGGTCGAACATTACGGCGACAAGATCATGGAGCACCCGGTGGGCACCGGGCCGTACCGCCTGGTCGACTGGCGGCGCAGCTCGCGCATGGTGTTCGAGCGCAACCCCCACTACCGCGACGATTTCTACGACGCCGAGCCCAACGCCGATGATGCCGAAGGCCAGGCCTGGCTCAAGCGCTTCAAGGGCAAACGCCTGCCCATGGTCGACCGCGTCGAGGTGTCGATCGTCGAGCAGGCACAACCGCGCTGGTTGTCCTTCCTCAATGGCGAGCAGAACGTGCTGGAGCGTCTGCCAAACGAGTTTGTCGACCAGGCCATGCCCGGCAACAAGCTCGCGCCGCACCTGGCCAAACGAGGTATCCAACCCTACCGCGTGCCCGCGGCCGATGTGATGCTGACGATCTACAACATGGAGAGCCCGTTGATCGGTGGCTACGCCCCCGAGAAGGTGGCGCTGCGTCGTGCCATGGCGCTGGGCACCGACCTCGAACGCGAGATCCGCACCGTGTGGCGCGGCCAGGCGATTCCGGCGCAGTCGATGATGCCGCCGCTGACCGAGGGCTACCGCGCCGACCTGCGCACCGAGATGAGCGACTACAGCCCGGCGCGCGCCAAGGCCTTGCTCGACATGTACGGTTACGTCGACAAAGATGGCGACGGCTGGCGCGAGCAGCCCGACGGCAGCCCGCTGGTGCTGGAGATGTCGACCCAATCCGACGGCAGCAGCCGCCAGCGCGACGAGCTGTGGAAAAAAGACATGGATGCTCTCGGCCTGCGCGGCACGCTCAAGGTGGCGCAATGGCCAGAGAACCTGAAGTCCGCTCGCGCCGGCAGCTTCATGCTGTGGCGCGTGGGCTCACTGGCCGGGTCGCCTGACGGGCAGAGCACGCTGGAGCGTGACTACGGCCCCTCCACCGGCAAGAGCAACTTCGCGCGTTTTCAGCACCAGCCCTTCGATGCGCTCTACGAGAAGATGAAGACGCTGCCCAACGGGCCCGAGCGGCAGGCGCTGTTCGACGAGGCCACCAAGATCGTCGTCGCCTACGTGCCCTACCGCATCCACGTGCACCGCATCGTCACCGACATGACCTACCCACAGGTCGTCGGTTTTCGCCGGCCGCCCTTCTGGCAAGACTGGTGGCAGTACGTCGA
>JACMKJ010000036.1 GCA_014380155.1 Rhizobacter sp.
GCGTGTGGTGGCCGGGGTGCGCCGCTGGCTCGACCTCGATGCCTCGCCCGACACCATCGACAACGCGCTCGCTGACCTGCCCGGCGCGCCGGGACTGCGGCTGCCGGGTTGCGTGGATGCCTTCGAGATGGTGGTGCGCGCCGTGCTCGGCCAGCAGGTCACGGTGGCGGGCGCGCGCACGCTGGCGCGGCGCTTTGTCGACCGTTTCGGCGAGGCGCTGGCCACACCGTGGCCGGAGATCGAGCGCACGTTTCCCGCGCCAGCGCTGATCAGCGAGACACCCATCGAGCAGATCGCCGAGTTGGGCATCATCCGCTCGCGCGCTGGGGCCATCGTGGCGCTCGCCCAGGCCTGGCCTCACATCTCACGCCAACTGCAATCGCAGCACACACCCGAAGCGCTGATCGAAACGCTGTGCGCCCTGCCCGGCATCGGCCCCTGGACGGCGCACTACATCGCGATGCGCGCCCTCGGCTGGCCCGACGCCTTTCCGCCCAAAGACGTGGCCGTGCTCAACGCGATGAAGCCGCTCTTCGGCGTGAGCACCCAGCGCGAGGCCGACGCGTTGATCGACCGCTGGCGGCCCTGGCGCGCGTATGCCGTGCTGCGGCTGTGGAACACCCTGGTTTGAGACCGAGAAGAGAGACCGCATGACACCCACCCAATCCATCGCCCAGCGCTGCACCGCGCAAGCCCGCCTGAGCTCGCCGCTCGGCCCGATCCTGCTCGCCCGCACCGAGGCCGGCCTCGCCGGCGCGTGGTTCGAGTCGCAGAAGTGGCACCCGGCAGAGCTGAACGCGCCCGAAGCGGCCGACGACCCGCTGCTGCAACGCGCGGCCGCTCAGATCAACGAATACTTTGCCGGGAGCCGCTCCCACTTCGACCTGCCGCTCGATCTGCACGGCACGCCCTTCCAACAAACGGTGTGGCGCGCGCTGTGCGCCATCGACGCCGGCGCCACTGAAAGCTACGCCACCGTGGCCCGCCGCATCGGCACCCCGCAAGCCGTGCGTGCCGTGGGCGCTGCCGTTGGCCGCAATCCCGTCAGCGTGATCGTGCCTTGCCACCGTGTGGTCGGCGCCAACGGCAGCCTCACCGGCTATGCAGGGGGGCTGGAACGCAAACGCGCCCTGCTGGCGCTGGAAGGCGCCTTGTGAAGCGTGCCGACCTGCTGGAGCTTGTCACGCTGGCCGCGTTGTGGGGCGCGTCGTTCCTCTTCATGCGCCTGGGCGCGGCCGAGTTCGGGCCGGTGGCCTTGTCGTTCGTGCGGGTGCTGGGCGCCAGCGCGCTCTTGTTGCCCATCCTCGCCTTGCAAGGCCAGTTGAGCGCACTTCGCAAACACTGGCGGCCCATCTTCGTGGTGGGCATCACAAACTCGGCGTTACCCTTCCTGTGCTTCAGCTACGCGGCCTTGTCGATCAACGCGGGCCTGTCGGCGGTGTTCAACGCCGCCTCGCCCTTGTTCGGCGCGGTCATCGCGTGGCTGTGGTTGAAGGACAAGCTCACCCCGTCACGCATCGCCGGCCTCGTGATCGGCTTTGCCGGCGTGCTGTGGCTGGTGTGGGACCAGGCCGCGTTCAAGCCGGGTGCCAGCAGCAGCGGTTGGGCGGTGCTCGCGTGCCTGGGCGCGGCCGTGCTCTACGGCTTTTCGGCCAGCTTCACCAAGCGCCACCTCACCGGCGTGCCGCCGATGGCGGTGGCCGCTGGCAGCCAGCTGTCGGCTTCGCTGTTCCTCGTCGTGCCGGCATGGCACTGGTGGCCGCAGGCCATGCCCTCGGCCCAGGGCTGGCTCTTTGCGTTGGTGCTGGCGGTCGCGTGCACCGGGCTGGCCTACCTGCTGTACTTCCGCCTCATCGCCCATGTGGGGCCGGCCAATGCCATCTCGGTCACCTTCCTGATTCCGGTGTTTGCGGTGATCTGGGGCGGCCTCTTCCTGGCCGAGAAGGTGAGCGGCGTGATGGTGCTGGGTTGTGCCGTCATCTTGTTGGGCACCAGCCTCGCCACAAGCCTGCTTCGCCTGCACCAGTTTGGTGTATTTGAACGAAATGAACGGCCTTGATCGGCCTCTTTCCAGCATCGCCGGCCCGCACCTGAGCCGATAGTGGCGGGCACCAGCCAACCAGCTGGGCGCTCGACAACCTGCTCACCTGCTGGAGCCACCCATGAACAACCTCAGTATCAAAACCCGTTTGCTCGGGCTCGTGGCCGCACTGCTGGTGCTGCTGACCATCTCGTCGGTCTCGTCGGTGTACCGGCTGCGCGATAGCAACGCCGTGCTGGCGTCGATCTACAACGACCGAGTGGTGCCATTGCAGCAACTGAAAGATGTGGCCGACGGCTACTTCATCGGCATGGTCGACACCGCCCACAAGACCCGCGACGGCTCCATGAAACCCGAAGACGGTCTCAAGGCCCTGGCCTCGGCACGCACCGCCATCGACAAGAACTGGAAGGCCTACCTGGCCACCGAGCTGGTCGCCGAAGAAAAAGCCTTGGTTGCCGTCACCGAGCCTGCCATGAAAGTGGCCGATGCAGCGGCGCAGAAGGTGTCGAGCTTTCTGAGCAAGAACGACATTGAAGGCCTGCGCAACTTCACCGCCCGCGAGATGTACCCGGCCATCGACCCGCTGGCCGATGACTTGAACAAGCTCATCGCAGTGCAGTTGAGCGTTGCCGAGAAAGAATACAAACAAAGCCAGGCCGACTATGAAAGCGTGTTCTGGCGCAACCTCATTACCGCGGTCGTGGTGATGGTGGTTGCCGCCAGCGCCGCCTGGCTGCTCGTCAGCGCCATCACACGTGGCATCGCCCAGGCAGTCACGGTGGCTGAAACCGTGGCCTCGGGTGACCTGAGCTCGCGCATCGAGGTCACCGGCAAAGACGAAACCGGCCAGCTGCTGGCCGCGCTCAAGCGCATGAACGAAAGCCTTGTGAGCCTGGTCGGGCAGGTGCGCAACAGCGCCGACTCCATCGCCACCGGCTCAGCCCAGATCGCAACCGGCAACGCCGACCTGAGCCAGCGCACCGAAGAGCAAGCCAGCAACCTGCAGCAAACGGCGGCGTCGATGGAAGAGATCACCGCCACCGTCAAACAAAGCGCCGACACCGCGCGCCAGGCCACCCAACTCGCGGGCAGCGCCACCGCCGCCGCCACCCAGGGTGGCGTGGTGGTGGGCCAGGTGATCAGCACCATGGAAGACATCAGCGCCAGCTCGCGCAAGATCAGCGACATCATCGGCGTGATCGACGGCATTGCCTTCCAGACCAACATCCTCGCGCTCAACGCCGCAGTGGAAGCGGCTCGCGCCGGTGAACAAGGCCGCGGCTTCGCGGTGGTGGCCGGTGAAGTGCGCACGCTGGCCCAGCGCAGCGCGCAAGCTGCCAAGGAGATCAAGAACCTGATCGGCGAAAGTGTCGAGAAGGTGGAGAACGGCTCACGCCTGGTGGGCGACGCCGGCAAGACCATGGACGACATCGTCTCGCACGTGAAACGCGTCACCGACCTCATCGGCGAGATCAGCAGCGCGAGCATCGAACAAAGCCAGGGCATCGGCCAGATTGGCGACGCCGTGGCCCAGCTCGATCAGGTGACGCAACAAAACGCCGCGCTGGTGGAAGAGTCGGCCGCCGCCGCCGAAAGCCTCAAGCACCAGGCCGCGAGCCTGGCGCAAACGGTGGCGGTGTTCAGGCTGGCGTGACAGCCAGCAGCCGCTTGAGGTCGGCCATGAAACGGTCGAAGTCGAGCGGCTTGGTCCAGTAGTCGAAGGCGCCGCAGCGGCGCGCCAGCGCCACCTCGTGGGGCATGGCGCTGGCCGACAAGGCCACCACCCGGAGCCCGCTTGTGCGCGGGTCGGCTTGAAAGGCCTTCAGGATCTGCGGCCCGGTCATGTCGGGCAGGCGCATGTCGAGCAAGACGAGGTCGGGCTGCAGCGACTGCGCCAGCTCCAGGCCCTGCTGCCCGGTCTCGGCCTGCACCAGGCGGATGCCCGGCCAGCCCAGCAGCAGCTGCTCGACGATCAGCAGGTTGATCGGGTTGTCTTCGATGTAGAGCACCACGCCTTCGGGCTGCTTGGAGCGAGGCTCAGCTTGCCACGCGGCCGGGCGGGTCACGAGTTCGCCGCGCTGCGAGGCCGCGTCGGCCTGTTGCAGCGTCACCCGCACCGTGGTGCCGCGCCCGGCTTCGCTCTCGACGGCCAGTTCACCCTGCATCAACGCCAGCAGCTGGCGCGTGAGCACCAGGCCGATGCCGGTGCCTTCGATCTCGCTGTGCTCCCGGCCCAAGCGGTTGAAGGGCTCGAAAAGCTGGTCGAGCTGCTCGTGTGTCATGCCGAGGCCGGTGTCGACCATCGATATCACCACGCGCTCATCGGCAGGCTGCACACCCACGCGCACCGAGCCACCCCGGCGGTTGTACTTCACCGCATTGCTGGCGAGATTGAGCAGCACCTGGCGCAAACGCAGCGGGTCGGCCCGCACCACAGCGGGTTCGTCTTCGCGGTAGGCTGCGTCGAGCCGCACACCGGCCGTGTCGGCCTGCGCGCGCACCAGGTCGAATACCTCGTCGAGCACGGCGGTGAGATCAACACCGCGTACCTCCACCCGCAGGTGGCCCGACTCGATGCGCGACACATCAAGCACGTCGTTGATCAGTGCCAGCAGGTGCCAACCCGCCTGGCGGATCGACTCCACCTGCACCCGCTGCCGCGCAGACAGCGGCTCGGCGGCGTTGGATTGCAGCAGCTGCGAGAAGCCCAGCACCGCATTCAGCGGCGTGCGCAGCTCGTGGCTCATGCGCGAGAGGAAGTCGGTCTTGGCACGGCTGTGGGTTTCGGCGTCGAAACGTGCGCGTTCTGCCTGCTCGCGGCGCTTTCGTTCAGTGATGTCGAGGCTGACCGACAAGCGGCACGGCTCGCCCTGGTAGTCGATCAAGGCGGCGCTGGTGAGCAAATCGACTTCTGACCCATGGCTGACGCGCACGCGCGCCTCGAACTCGTGCACCGCGTCATTCGCCTCGAGCTCGGCATCGAAGCGCGCGCGGTCGGCCGGCCAGAAACCGAGCCCCATCTCGGCCATGGAGTGGCCGACCATGGCTTCGGGGGCCATGCCGTAGCGCTTGCCGCAGGTGGCATTGGCTTCGATCACAAGGCCCGTCTTGCGCGAGACCAGCAAAATCGCCACCGGCATCAGGTTGAAGACCCTGCGCATGCGCGCATAACCGGCCTCGACCTCCCGTTCGGCGCGCACACGCGCTGCGTCGCGGTCGATGTTGTCGAGCGCAAACGAGAGGTCGCCGACCATCTCGTCGAGCAGCCGGATGCGTGCGTCGTCGAAGAAGCCAAGCTCGCCAACGTACAGGTTCAAGCTTCCGACAACGACGCCGCCGCGGCGGACTGGGAATGCGCCCATCGCCCGCACCCCTTGCTGCGAAGCGCGCTCGTGCAATGCCGTGGTTCTTGGGTCGTGGAGGTAATCGTTGCTGACCACGTGCACGCCTTGATGCAATGCCTGAGCCACTGGCAGGCTGGACATGGGGCCGTCGGTTTCCAGCTTCAGCAGGATGCCCGACAACAGTTCTTCAGCCGGGCCGGCCGACCCCACGACAACACCACGGTCGCCTTCGAGCTGCAGCACAAAGGCAACGCGGGCCAGCCCGGTGTCCACGCAGATGCGGCAGATCTCCTCGAACAAGGTCTCGGTGTCTTGCGCGCGCAAGATCATCTGGTTCGTGCGCGACAAGGCCGCAAAACAATGCGCCTGGTGCAAGGCCTGCGCCTCGGCCGCGCGGCGCTCGCTCGCGTAGCGCAACACCGTGGCCCAGGCCAGGGCAGCCCCCGCCGCCAACGCGAGACCCCCCATCGCGAGCACGCCCCACACGGCAGCGCGAAAGGCGGCTTGGCTGGACTCGGTCTCTGCCGCAGCTTCTTCGGATTGCAGCGCGACGAGCTGGTCGAAGATCGCGTTCAGTGGCTGCACGACGCTGGGCACCTCATGGCTGGCAAATTGGCGCAGGCCCTCGGTGTCGCGCTTTCGCAGCAACTCGGCGAGCTTGTCGTGAGCCGCTTCGGCGCGCGCGAGCAAGGGCTCGGCTCGCGAGATCAGCGTCTTCTCGAGCGGCACCAGGTAGGTGGTCTTGTAGCGAGCCCATTGCTGCCGCGCCTCGCCTCGCGCACGATCCAGCTCGGCCAGCGCATCGGTGGTGTCGAGCTGCCCGTCGCGCACTTGCTGCACCACGCTCGGCAGCGTGACGATGTGGGCGTGGGCCACCGCACGCAACTGCACCAGCGGCACGACACGGTCTGCATAAACGGTGTTGATCGACAGCGTCACACCACGCAGCTGATACAGCGCGAAGCCAGCCGCCACCGCCATCGAGGCGAGCAGCAGCACAAGCAACAACGCGAGTCTGGCGCGGATGCTGAGATCGGTCATTGTTGTTGTCTCCCTGCGAGCCGCTGTTATAAAACACGGCATCCACCGACGGAACATATTTGTGATCGATCTTGACGCCTACTTGCACCGCATTTGCTACACCGGCCCTCGTGAGCCGAGCTTCGAGGTGCTCAGCGCGCTGAGCCGCTTGCAACCCGCAAGCATCGTCTACGAAAACATCGACCCTCTGCTCGGCACACCGCCCTTGCTCGGCCTGGCCGCGCTGGAAGACAAGCTCGTGGCACGAGGCCGGGGCGGCTACTGTTTCGAGCAGAACCTGCTGTTGAAAGAAGCGCTGCAGGCCGTGGGCATGCAGGTCACCTCGCTGGCCGCGCGCGTGGTGTGGATGCAGCCGCCTGGTACGCCGCCGCGCTCGCGCAACCATATGGTGTTGCGGGTGCAACCCGCAAGCGGCCAGGCCGGGCCTTTCATCGTCGACGCGGGCTTCGGCGGCAACCTGATGAACACGCCGCTGGCCTGGCAACCCGGTGTGGCGCAGCGCTCGCCGCACGCCGTGCTGCGCCTGATGCAGGACGGGGAGTGGTACACCGTCGAGACACAGTTGCCCACCGGCTGGGCCGCCATGTACCGCTTCACGCTCGAGCCCTGCCTGCCGGTCGACTACGAGCCGCTGAACTGGTTCACCGCCACCCACCACAGCTCGATCTTTCGCCACAACCTGCTGATGGAGCGGCTCACGCCCGAGCTGCGAACCGGGCTTTTCAACGACCGCCTGGTCTTGCGCCGGCCCGGCGACGCGCCGCAGGTGCGGCGCATCGACACGCTGGCCGGGTTCGATCAAGTGATGCGCGATCACTTCGGTCTGCAATTGCCCGCCTCGCTGATCGACCAGCTCTGCGAGCGCGTTCCCAAGGGTCTCGATCAGTTCGTCACCCCCGCCGCCTGACGCCGCCGCACGCGCCGCCACAACATCAACGCAATGCCGAGGTTGAGGGCGTTCCACGCCACGCCGTTGAGAAAGGCGGCGTCGTAGGAGCCCGTCAGATCGAACACCTTGCCCGACATCCAGCCACCCATCGCCATGCCGAGCAGCGTGAACATCAACACCGTGCCCACACGCGCCCCGGCCTCGGCCGGCGGGAAGTGCTCGCGCACGATGATGGCGTAAGACGGCACGATGCCGCCCTGGAACAGGCCGAACAGCGCCGAGATCACATACAGCGACACCAGCCCGTCGAAGGGGATGAAAAGCAGCAGCGCCACCCCTTGCAGCACCGAGCCGAGCAGCAGCGTGCGCAAGCCGCCGATGCGGTCGCAGATCACGCCCGACACGAGCCGGCTGACGATGCCGCAGGCCAGCATCAGCGACAGCATTTCGGCGCCTCGCGCCGCGCCATAACCCAGGTCGCCGCAATAGGCCACGATGTGCACCTGCGGCATCGACATCGCCACGCAGCAGGCCACACCCGCCACACACAACAACGCCTGCGCCTGGCCCATTGAAAAACCGAAAGGCCGCGCGAGCACCACCGGCGCGCCTGAAGCCACGGGCGCCACCACCGGGCGCGGCGGGCGAGGCCGCATCATCAAGGCCAGGAGCGGCAGGCTGATCGCGCAAAACGCGCCAATGCCGAAATAGGTGTGGCGCCAGCCCACGGCCTCGATGAAGTGCTGCGTGATGGGCGGCCAGATCGCACCTGCCAGGTAGTTGCCGCTGGCGCACACCGCCACTGCAATGCCGCGCCGCCGCTCGAACCACAGCGAGGTGTCGGCCACCAGCGGCGCAAACGTGGCCGAGCAACCGAGCAAGCCGATGAGCACCCCATGGGCCACGCTGAACCACCAGATGTTGCTCGCTGACCCCGCCGCCAGAAAACCAGTGCCCAGCCCGACCGCGCCGATGAGCACCGGCACCATCACGCCAAAACGATCGGCCAGCCGGCCCATCAAGATCCCGCCCACACCGAAGCCGATCATCATGGCGGTGTACGGCAAGGAGGCGTCGGCCCGCGCCACGCCAAACTCGGCCTGCACCGAGGGCAAGACCACCGACACGATGTACATGCCACCACTGCCGATGGTCATCAGCGCGAGCGTGACCATCAAGCGCATCCAGGCGTAACGGGAGTCGACGGTGTGGGGCATGGCAGGCTGAAGCGGGACAACAACTTGGAGCTTGAACGCGGCAGGAGTTGGCGGCTACACGGGCTGCAGCCTATGGGACGGGCCCCAATTTGGTGATGTAATCGAAAGGCCCACGGCGTGTGCCGGCGGCGCCCCCCAGGGACTCCAGTCGTCATGCCCGTTGTAGCAGTCGTCAATCGCAAAGGTGGAAGCGGCAAGAGCACGCTGGCCACACACCTCGCCGCCCACTGCGCACACAGCGGCATTCCGGTGATGCTGGGCGATGTCGACAAACAGCAATCGACCCAGGCCTGGCTGCGGCTTCGGGCCACACAAGCCATCACCACCCCTGCGCCCATCGTCGGCTGGACGGTCGACCCGCGCAGCGTCTTGCGTGCACCCACCGGCGTGACGCACGTGATCCTCGACACCCCGGGCGGGCTGCGCGGCTTCGACCTCGCCCGCGTGGTGATGTTTGCCGACGTGATCTTGATGCCGGTGTGCAACTCGGTGTTCGACCGCGAGTCGGCCGCCGACTGTTATGCCGAGCTGCTGACGCTGCCACGCGTGGCCAGTGGCCGCTGCCGGGTGGCCGCCGTGGGCATGCGGCTCGATGCGCGCACCAAGGCCGATGAAGTGCTCAAGGAATGGGCCGACAAGCAGAAGCTGCCCTTCATCGGCGTGCTGCGCGAGACCCAGGGTTATGTGCGGTGCGTCGAGCAGGGCCTGACCTTGTTCGACATGCCGCCCGCCAAGGTCGAAGCCGACCTGCTGCAGTGGAAGCCGATCCTGAGCTGGCTGAGCCCGGTGCTGCGGCCGGCACCGGCTGCCGTCAAGGCGAAGCCCGCCGCCGCACCCACACCCGCCCCGAACGGCTCACGCGCCGACAGCCTCAAGCCAGCGCAGGCGTCCTTGCTGGTGTATGGCCAGCGCGATGCCCACAAGCGGCCGAGCGCGCCCGCCGCGTTGGCACCGGTGGCCGCCCGCCCCAGCATGTTCGACCGCGTGGGCAGCCTGCTCGAGTCGTGGGGCGTGTCGCGCTTCCTGCAGCGCTGACACCCTTCACCCGTCAAGCCCCAGCAGCTGCTTCAGGCTGCGCTCTGGCGCTTCACGTTCGAGCACGATGTTGTTTTGCAATTGCTGCAGGTGCACCTGCATCGCTTGCACCGCGCCTTCGGCGTCCCCTTGTTCGATGCAATCGACCACCCGCTCGTGTTCGGCGTGTTCACACGCTGCATTGCCCGGCGGTTCGTACAAGGCCACGATGAGCGAGCAGCGCGAAATCACTTCTTCCAGATAGCGCTGCAGGATGGGGTTGCGCGCCAGCACCGCCAGGCGCAGGTGAAAGCCGCTGGCCAGTCGTGTCCACGCCGGCTGGTCGTGGCGGTGCATGGCCGCGTGTTCCTCGCGCAACTGCTGGCGCAGGTCGGCCAGGTCGGCCGGCGTCGCGTGTTGCACGGCGAGTCGCAGCACCGCCGCTTCGAGCGCCTGGCGCGCCTCGAAGATCAGTCGGGTTTCTTCCGGTGACGGCACCGCGACAAACGCACCGCGGTTCGGCCGCAGCTCGACGATGTGGTCGTGCGCCAGCCGCTGCAACACCTTGCGCACCACCGAGCGGCCCACCTTGAAGAGCTCACACAGCTGCGCCTCGGGCAGCTTGGTACCAGGGATCAGGCGCTGGGTCATCACGCTGTCGAACACCGCGCGGTACATGCGGCTCTCGACGTCGTCATCGGCAGCTCGGGTGGCGTGGGTGCCCAGCATGGCCGGCTCACTCAAAGGCGCCGGGGTGTTGATCGGCCAGGCCGTCCACATGGCGGCAGATGGCGCCCGGCGTGGTGAACCACACGCCGCCGCGCTCACGTTCGCGTGCGATGTGTTCAAGCGCGCGCCGCAGGTGGCGCAAGCGGTAGGGCTGGCCCACCAGGTAAGGGTGCAAGGCAATACCCATCACCAGGGGCTGGGTCTGCGCCTGCGCCAGCATCTCGTCAAAGTTGTCGATCACCATCTGCGCAAAGTCCTTCGCGTCCATCTGGCGGCCCACGATCATCGGGATGTCGTTCAGCTCCTGCGGGTAAGGCACCGACCACAGGCGCTGCCCGTTGCGGGTGCGCATGCACATCGGCTGGTCGTCGTGGCACCAGTTCAGGGTGTAGCGGTAGCCGGTCTCGGCCAGCAGGTCGGGTGTCAGCCGGCTCTCCGAGATCCAGGGGGACAGCCAGCCTTCGGGTGCCACACCACTCTCGGCCTGCATGCGGCTGCGGCACATCGCCAGCAGCTCACGCTCGGCCGCTTCAGGCAGACCGCCCTGCCGCTCGGCATTGCTGTGGCCGTGGCCGACGAGTTCGTCGCCACGCGCCACGAAGGCCGCCACCAGCTCGGGGCAGTGGTCATACAGAGCGGTGTTGATGAGCGCCGCTGTCGGCAGGCCGAGCTGGTCAAACAGATCCAGGCAACGCCAGGCACCCACGCGGTTTCCGTATTCGCGCCAGCTGTAGTTCAGCACGTCGGGCTGCGGCGACGTGGGGCCGATGCCGGCGCCCAGGCCTTCGCCAAATGCGAAGTGCTCGATGTTGAAGCCGATGTACACGGCCAGCCCCGCCCCGCCCGGCCAGCGGTACGGCAAGCGACGTGTGATGGGCCGGTAGTCGAAACGGCCGTGGGTGGGCAGCGGGACGGTCTTGTCCAGGCTCATGGGTCTCCAGTGCGGCACCGTGGATGGCGCGGCTGAGCATCAGCAAGACACATGCCTTGTGTACACAAAGCGCATCAAATCTTGTGAACACGGGGTTTGCAACATTGTTGACATTGGCACGACGCTTGCAAACGGCCGGGTCACCCACCACGCCTCTTCCTTTCGGCTTCACCTGGAGAACCCCATGACCCGCAAAACGAATGGCCACCTTGCGCTGGCCTCACGTCGCACCCTGTTGGCCGGCACCGCGGCGCTGCTCGCTGCCGTGTGGTCTGGCGCGGTGGTGGCGGCCGAGCCGATCAAGATCGGCCTCATCACCGCCTTGTCGGGCCAGTCGGCGCTGGCCGGCGAGGCCATCTCGCGGGGCCTGCAAGTGGCCATCGACGAGATCAACGCCAAGGGCGGCCTGCTCGGGGGCCGCCAGCTGGAGCTGGTGCGCCGCGACGACGAGTCCAACCCCGCCAAGGGAGTGCTCGCCACACGCGAGCTGATCTTTCGCGAGAAGGTGACGGTGCTTTTCGGTGGCCTGGACACACCGGTTTCGATGGCCATCGTGCCGCTGGTCAACCAGGAGAAAGTGCCCTTCGTCGGCCCCTGGGCGGCGGGCACCGCCATCACCAAGAACGGCGCCAACCCCAACTTCGCGTTTCGCGTGTCGGCGGTCGACGAGATCGTCAACGTGGGCATGCTGGCCTACGCGCAAAAGACCTTCAAGACCACCAAGCCCGGCATGATCCTTATCAACAACCCCTGGGGCGAGAGCAACGAGAAGGGCTTGAAGGCCGCACTCGCCGCCAAGGGCGTCACGGCCGCCGGCATCGAGAAGTTCGAGGGCAGTGACGTTGACATGGTGCCGCAGCTCACGCGCCTCAAGGCTGCGGGTGCCGACACGCTGTTCCTGGTCGCCAACGTCGGTCCATCGGCGCAGGTGGTGAAGTCGCTCGACCGCATGGGCTGGAAGGTGCCCATCGTCTCGCACTGGGGCCCCGCAGGCGGTCGCTTCACCGAGCTGGCCGGCCCGAGCGGCAAGGACGTGCACTTCGTGCAGACCTACAGCTTCTTCGGCAAGCAGGGCCCGGTGGGCGAGCGTGTGATCAAGGCGGTGATGACCAAGTACCCGGCCGTCAAGGGCCCGGGCGACATCACACCCGCGGTCGGTGTGGCCAACGCCTACGACGGCATGCATCTCGCCGCACTCGCCATCACGGCGGCCGGCTCGACCGAGGGCAACGCGGTGCGCCAGGGCTTCTACAAGATCGAGCGCTATGAAGGCCTGATCAAGACCTATGTGAAGCCGTTTGCCGACGGCCGCCACGACGCGGTCGGCCCCGAAGACTATGTGTGGGCGCAGTTCATCGACAACCGCATCCTGCCGGTCGGCATGGTGAACTGACACAGCCTCACACGCACACGCAGCCGCACCATGCTGTTGACCTCTGCGCTGATCAGCGGCCTCGGCCTGGGCAGCATGTACGGGCTGATGGCCCTGGGCTTCTATGTCACCTTTGCCGTTTCGGGCACGGTCAACTTTGCCCAGGGCAGCTCGATGATGCTGGGCGCGGTGCTCACATTCACCTTGGCGCAGACGCTCGGCTGGTCGCTGCCTCTGGCCATCGTGCTGGCGCTGGCCTTGTGTGCGCTGTACGGCCTGGTGGTCGAGTTTCTCGCGGTGCGGCCCTTCGTCAAGCGCAACTCCGATGCGTGGTTGATGGCCACGGTGGCGCTCGGCATCGTGCTCGACAACCTGGTGATGTTCACCTACGGCAAGGAGCCGCGCAGCCTGCCCTCGCCGCTGGCGCAGACGCCGCTCACGCTAGGTGGCCTGGGGCTCGGGGTGTACCCGCTGCAACTGATCATCCCGCTGGTCGGGCTGGCACTGGCCGGGGCGCTGCACTGGCTCTCGCGCCGCACACGCTGGGGCACCGGCATGTTGGCGGTGGTGCAAAACCGCTCGGCCGCGCGCTTGATGGGCATTCCGATTCGCCGCGCCATCGCGGCCGCGTTTGCCTTGTCGGCGCTCTTCGCCGGCATGGCCGGTGTGCTGATCGCGCCGCTCTACAACGTGAACGCCGACATGGGCACGCTCTTTGGCCTGAAGGCGTTTGCGGTCGCCATTCTGGGTGGCATCACCAGCGCCTGGGGCGTGATGGTCGCCGGCCTGCTGTTCGGTGTGGCCGAGGCGCTGATCACCGCCACGCTGGGCTCGGGCTACACGCAGATCATCACCTTCGCGCTGGTGATCGCCGCGCTGGCCTGGAAGCCGCACGGGCTCTTCGGGCGCGCTGACGTGCGCAAGGTATGAGCACGCTGCGCTTCGGGCTGGGCACGGGCGCCCAGATTGCCGGTGTGCTGGCGCTGCTCGCTGCGGGCTGCGCACTCGCGCTCACCGTCAACGGCTACTACGTCTTCGTGCTGGCCAACGTGGCGCTGCTGGCGCTGGTGGGCATCGGCCTCAACGTGCTGGTGGGCCTCACGGGCCAGGTGTCGTTCGGCCACGTGGGCTTCTATGCGATCGGTGCCTACACCGTGGCGATTCTGGGCAGCAAGTGGGGCGTGAGTTTCTGGCTCGCGTGGCCGCTGGCCGCGCTGCTCGCCTGTGGCGTGGGCGCCTTGCTGGCGCTGCCCGCCTTGCGCGCCAAGGGTCCGTACCTTGCGATGATCACGATTGCTTTCGGCTTCATCGTCGAGCACAGCATCGTCGAGATGCGTGACCTCACGGGTGGGCAGAACGGCATCATGGGCATCCCGCCGCCCAGCCTCGGCGGCTTGGCGCAAGGCGAGCGCGCGATGGCCTTGATCGCCCTGCTGAGCGCCGGTGTGGCCCTGGCCGGCTATGCCTGGCTGAGCCGCGGCACCTGGGGCGCAGCGATGCGTGCAGTGCGCGACTCGGAAACCGCCGCCGAGTCGGTGGGCTTGAACCCACTCGCCATCAAGACCGCTGCCTTCGCCATCTCGGCCGCTTGCGCGGGTGCGGCCGGTGCTTTGTTCGCGCCGCTGTCGGGATTTGTCACGCCACACACCTTCGGCTTCGGGCAATCCATCTTGTTCGTGCTGGTGGTGATGATCGGCGGCGCAGGCTCGGTGGCCGGGCCACTGGTCGGCGCACTCGTCGTGGGCCTGCTGCCCGAGTTGCTGGCCGGGCTGGAAGACTACCGCCTGCTCTTCTTCGGCGCCTTGTTGCTGGTGGTGCTGTGGGTGGCGCCCGACGGCATGGCGGGCCTCTGGCAGCTGTTGCGCCACCGCTTGATGCCGGCTGCCGCACGCCCTGTGCTCGCACCCATCGTGAACGCGGAAGCAGCGCTCACACAACGACCGCGCCAAGGCCTGAGCGCACAGGGCCTGGGCATGGTCTTCGGCGGCCTGCATGCCGTGAGCGACCTGAGCTTCAGCGCCCTGCCCGCACGCGTGACCAGCCTCATTGGCCCCAACGGCGCGGGCAAGACGACCGCACTCAACATGCTGAGTGGTTTCTACACGCCCAGTTCGGGCGGCTTCACGCTCGGCACGGCGCCGCTCGCGGGCCAGGCCGCACAACACATCGCACGCGCCGGTGTCGCGCGCACCTACCAGACCTCGCAGTTGTTCGGCAGCCTGAGCGTGCAAGACAACGTGGCCCTGGCCTTGGCACGCGGCCGGCTCGGTGCGCTGTTCGGCGCATCACGCCTGCGGTCACCGGCGGCCACCGAACGCGCGCGCACGCTGCTCGCCTGGTGCGGTTACGCAGGTGCAGTCGACACACCCGCCGCCGACCTGCCGCACGTTGATCGTCGCCTGGTCGAGATCGCCCGCGCATTGGCGCTCGACCCCGACGTGCTGCTGCTCGACGAGCCCGCCGCCGGCCTGTCGCGCGAAGACAAGGCGCGCCTGGCCGCGCTGCTGCGGCGCATTGCCGACGCGGGTGTGGCCGTGCTGCTGGTCGAACACGACATGGCCCTGGTGATGGGCATCTCCGACAACGTGGTCGTGCTCGACGCTGGCCAGCGCCTGGCCACCGGCACACCCACCGAGGTGCAGGCCAACGCCGAGGTGCGCCAGGCCTATCTGGGTGAATCGCTGGCCGGAGCGAGCGGCCTCGCTTCACCCGCACGCAGCCAGGCGCCACGCCCCGAGATGCTCGGCGTGGGCGCACTCGTGGCGGGCTACGGCGCCGGCCCGGTGTTGCATGGCATTGACCTGCTGGTGCGGCGCGGCGAGGTGGTGGCGCTGCTCGGTGCCAACGGCGCTGGCAAGAGCACATTGATGCGCGCGCTCGCGGGGCTGCACCGGCCGGTGCAAGGCGGCATTCACCTCGACGGTCATGAGTTGACGGCACACGGTGCCGAGCAGGTGGTGGCGCGCGGCATGGTGCTGGTGCCCGAGGGGCGGCAGGTGTTTGCCGAGCTGAGCGTGCTCGACAACATCCGCCTCGGTGCCTTCTTGCAACCGGCCGACCGCGAGGCGCGGGTGGAAGAGATGCTGCAACGCTTTCCGCGCTTGCGCGAGCGGCTGCACCAGCGCGCCGGGTTGCTCTCGGGCGGTGAGCAGCAGATGCTGGCGATTGCACGCGCGCTGATGTCGCGCCCGCGCATCCTGCTGCTCGACGAGCCTTCGCTCGGCCTCGCACCCAAGGTCATCGCCGAGCTCTTCAGCGCGCTAGACGCACTGCGCAACGAAGGCATGACGCTGCTGCTGGTCGACCAGATGGCGGGCCTCGCGCTCGCCCTGGCCGACCGAGCCTACGTGATGGAAGGTGGCCGCATCGTGGCGCAAGGCACAGCCGCCGAGATCGCGGCCGACGACGCGCTGGCGCAGGCCTATCTCGGCCAACACCACGGCGAACACACGCCAGCCAGTTGAAAGGAACACCACATGTTCGATGCTCTGCAAGACGCCCGGGTGCTCGTGATCGGCGGCAGCTCGGGCATCGGTGAAGCCGCCGCCGCGCGGGCCGCGCGTTTCGGTGCGCAGGTGACCGTGGCCTCGCGCTCTGCGCAACGCTTGGTTGATGCTGCAACACGTCTGCCGTCGGGCACAACGATGGCCGTGCTCGACGTCACGGACGCCACCGCCGTCGACCACTTCTTCACGTCACACGAACCCTGGCACCACGTGCTGCTGACCGGCGCAGCCACGCGCAGCGGCTCGGTGCGCGACCTGCCCTTGCCCGACGCGCGGGCCGCGATGGACAGCAAGTTCTGGGGCGCCTACCACGTGGGCCGCAGCGCGCGGGTGCAGCCTGGCGGCTCGATCACCTTCGTCTCGGGCGTCTACAGCGTGCGGCCCCACCGCGACGCGGTGCTGCAAGGCGCCATCAACGCGGCACTCGAATCGCTGGCCCGCGGCCTGGCGCTGGAGCGCGCGCCCGCGGTGCGTGTCAACACCGTCTCGCCCAGCACCACCGCCACGCCGCTGTGGGAC
>JACMKJ010000422.1 GCA_014380155.1 Rhizobacter sp.
CTGGCGCAGCGTGCCCGCTGCGCACCGCCTGCGCCAGCTTGGGTGGCAGGCAGCTGAGCAAGTCGAGCAGCGGGCCGAGGGCGGGTGCGGCGATCAGCGGCTCACAGGCGCCGCACATCCACTCCACATCGTCTGCGCATTGATGGCGCGCGGCAATCACCAGGGATGTTTTTCCGGCGCCGGCCTCGCCGTGCACCACCACACACATGCCGCCCGTGTGAGCGCGCCCCCGCAGCGCCTGGATCTGGGTGGCAAACAGCTGCAACGCGTCGTCGCGCTCCAGCAAGGGCAAGCGGGTGTCACCCATCGCGCAGGGTTCAGTACAGCGACGCCTCGCCCGCGGGCCGCGTCTTGAAGCGCTTGTGCACCCACAGGTACTGCGCCGGGTTGCGATGGATCTCGCTTTCGATCCAGCGGTTCATCGCGGTGGTGTCGGCCACCGCATCGTCGGTGGGGAAGTTCTCGAACGGCTCGCCAAAGCGCACACGGTAGCCCTGCCCGCCGGGCAGGATCTCGGCCACCACCGGCTGCACCACCATGTCGAGCGCTTTCGCCATGCGCGAGGGCGCCATGAGGGTGGCGGCCGGCACGCCGAAGAAGGGCACGAAGGCAGCATCACGTGCGCCGAAGTCCATGTCGGGCAGGTTGAAAAATGCGTGGCCCTTGCGGATGGCGCGGATCAGCGGCAAGGCCTTGTCGCTGCGCGGGAAGATCTCGGCGTTGCCGAAGCGCAGGCGGCCTTTGCGGATGATGGCGTCCATCACCGGGTTGCTCTGCTGCTGGTACATCGAGCAGGCAAAACGGCGCTGGAACAGCAGCACCGCCACACCCGCCACGTCGAGCCCCATGAAGTGCGGCACCAGCCACATCACCGGGCGCTCGCTGCGCTCGGCCAGGTGCACATCGCCTTCAACCTGGATCATCTGCTTGAGCTGCTCGGCTGGCGCAAACCACAACAGGCTGCGCTCGAGGATGCTGCGGCCCAGCCAGCGAAAGTGCTCGCGCGCCAGGCGGCGGCGTTGGGCCTCTGTCATGTCGGGGAAGCACAGCGCGAGATTGCGCAAGGCCACCTGGCGGCGCGACGCGGCCACCCAGTAGAGCAGGCGCCCCGCTCCATTGCCCAAGGCCGCGAGCAGCGGCAGCGGCAGCTTGTGCAGCAGCCACATCACGCCAAGCAGCAAACGGGCACCCCAGCTCGTGGCCAATCATCACTCCTGTTGTTCGGTGTCGCCTGCCGCTTGTGACCGCGGCGACTTGTAGCGGTGATAGCCCCAGAGGTATTGCTGCGGGCATTGCAGGATCAGCCACTCCATGGCGTGGTTGATCCGGCGCGCCGATTCTGCCGCGTCGTCTGGCAGTTCTTCGGGAAACGCATAGAAGCGTTGTACGTAGCCCGCACCGCGCGGTAAACGCTCGGCCCAGGTGAGCAGCGGCTCGGCGCCGGTCTGCTGCACCAGGCGGGCGGCGAGCGTCATGGTGTATGCCGGGCGGCCGAAGAAGGGAGCCCACACGCCCATGCCGTCGGGCGGCACCTGGTCGGGCAGCAGGCCCACCATCTGGCCGCGGCGCAGGGCGCGGATCATCTGCCGCACGCCCGCCAGCGTGGCCGGGGCGGCCAACAATGCGGGGCGCTCGCGCGAGGTCTTGACCAGCTCGCGCAGCCAGGCCTTGCGCGCCGGTCGGTACAGCACGGTGATCGGGCTGGTGGCGCCAAAACGCTCGGCAATCGCCTGCGCCGCCACCTCGAAACAACCCATGTGCGGCGTGAGCAGCAGCACACCCTTGCCACGTGCCAGCGCGGCCTCGAGCACGGCTTCGTTTTCGAAGCGCATGCGCGGCAGGATGGGGTCGCCGGGTTGGCGTTCCCACAGGAAGGGCAACTCCATCACCATGCGCCCCGCCGAGGCGATGGAAGGCTTCCATTGCGCTGGGCTAAGGCCGGCCTGGGTCGCATTGGCCGCCAAACGCTGGCGATACTGCGGCGAGAGCAGGTAACCGGCCCAGCCCAGGAGCGTGCCCATGGCGTGCAAAAAGCCGAGGGGAAGCCCCGCAAACCAACGGAATAGGGTCAACATCTGGTTCTTATAATGCCGCCATCGCCGAGTTATGAACTACTTGCGGGGCGATTCAAAAATTCTGCTAAAGCGTTCGCCGCTCGACCCCTTAGGCCGGCAACGCGCAATGTGCAACGTGCAACCTACTGGAGTTTAAGAGTGTCGAACGATTTCCTTTTCACATCCGAGTCCGTCTCTGAAGGTCACCCCGACAAGGTGGCGGATCAGATCTCCGACGCCATCCTCGACGCCATCTTCAAGCAAGACCCGCGCTCCCGCGTGGCGGCCGAGACGCTGACCAACACCGGCCTCGTGGTGTTGGCGGGCGAGATCACCACCAACGCCCACGTCGACTACATCCAGATCGCACGCGACACCATCAAGCGCATCGGCTACGACAACACCGAGTACGGCATCGACTACAAGGGCTGCGCGGTCATGGTCTGCTACGACAAGCAGTCCAAC
>JACMKJ010000037.1 GCA_014380155.1 Rhizobacter sp.
GCCACGGCGCGCACCAAGCCGCTGTCGCCGGGCGAGGTGGCCCTGCGCCACAACGTCAGCCAGGGCATCACGCCGGCCGACGGCCTGCAGGCGCTCACCCGCCTGCTCACCGGCCCGATGCCGGCCGAGCTGATCGTGAGTTCGATGAAGGTTGATGACCTGATCGCGCAGGCCGAGTCGCTCACCCGCGCCTCGATGGCCAGCAACGACGCCCGCTTCTCGCGGCCCGAGCTCGACAGCGACTTCGCGCCGCCGCGAGACAGCTTCGAGAAGGGCCTGGCCGAGCTGTGGGGCAAGCTGCTGGGCGTCGAAGGTGTCGGCATCCAGGACAGCTTCTTCGACCTGGGCGGCCACTCGCTGATTGCGGTGCGCCTGTTCAACGAGATCGCCGACAAGTTCAACACCGACCTGCCGATCTCGGTGCTGATGCAGTCACCCACCATCGAGAGCCTCGCGAAGCTCGTGCGCGGTGGCGATTACAACGCCGACGCGGCCGACACACCGAGTGCCGACGACAGCGGCACCCGCGCCAAACCCGAGCTGCGCTACCACCACGTGGTGCCGATGCACGCCGCGCCGGTGGCCGGGCGCACGCCGCTCTTCGTGGTGGCCGGCATGTACGGCAACGTGCTCAACCTCAGCCACCTCGCGCACCTGCTGGGCGAAGACCGGCCGTTCTATGCGCTGCAGGCGCGTGGCCTGTATGGCGACACGGCGCCACACGAGAGCTTTGAAGAAGCCGCCACCGACTACCTCGCCGAGGTGGCGCAGGTGCAGCCGCAAGGCCCTTACCTGCTGGGTGGCTTTTCGGGCGGTGGCCTCATCGCTTTCGAGATGGCGCGCCAGCTGCTGGCGCGTGGCGAGCAGGTTCTGGGCGTGCTGATGCTCGACACCCCGGCGCGCGAGATCCCCCACTTCAGCCTGGGCGACAAGCTCTCGATGCTGGTGCAAAGCGCGCAGCGCGAAGGCCTGGGCATCGTCCAGCAGAAGGTCGCCTCGCGCATCGAGTGGGAAAAGGAAAAACGACGCCGTCGCCAGCAGCCCGCGAAGCCTGCGAATGGAGCGGCGGACAACTCGCCCAACTTCCAATCCAAGCGCATCGGCGACGCCTTCCTGCGCGCGTTGGTCAAGTACCAGATACCCAAGGTGCCGGTGCACGTGGCCGTGTTCCGGCCCAAGCTCGACGTGAAGTTCAAGCTGAGCGGCGAGCGCCTGGTCGACTCGTACCGCAACTACGTGCGTGCCGACAACTTCTGGACACCGCACGTGGCGCAGCTGGAAGTGTTCGAGGTGCCGGGCAACCACGACAACATGGTGTTGGAACCCAACGTGCGCGTGCTCGTCTCGCTGCTCAGGCGGGTGATCGACGGAGTCAGCAAGGGGGAGACGACATGACAAGCGGCAAGAAGCTCTACGCGCTCGGCGAGACGCCTCCCCTCGGCCACGTGCCCGAGCAGATGTATGCGAGCGTGATCCGCAGCGAGCGTTACGGCCAGCCGCGCGACGCCTTCCAGATCGAAGTGGTAGAAGTACCCAAGCCCGGCCCCAAGCAGGTGCTGGTGTGGGTGATGGCCGCAGGCATCAACTACAACAACGTGTGGGCAGCGCTGGGCACGCCGGTCGACGTGATTGCCGCGCGCCGCAAGGCCAGCCCCGCCGAGCCGGCCTTCCACATCGGTGGGTCCGATGCGTCGGGCATCGTCTGGGCCGTGGGCTCGCAGGTCAGCAAGGTGAAGGTGGGTGACGAGGTCGTGCTCTCCTGTGCCAGCTGGGATGAAAACGCGCCCGACATCCAGGCCGGTGCCGACCCCATCACCTCGACCAGCGCCAGGATCTGGGGCTACGAAGAGAACTGGGGGTCGTTCGCCCAGTTCACCCGGGTCGACGAATACCAGTGCCACCCCAAGCCGCCCAAGCTCTCGTGGGAAGCCGCTGCCGCCTACATGCTGGTCGGCGCCACCGCCTACCGCCAGCTGATGGGCTGGGCGCCCAACATCGTGAAAGAGGGCGACCCGGTGCTGATCTGGGGTGGCTCCGGCGGCCTCGGCTCGATGGCGATCCAGATCGTCAAGGCCAAGGGCGGCATCCCGATCGCGGTGGTGTCGTCCGAGGGCCGAATGGAGCACTGCTACAAGCTCGGCGCCAAGGGCGTGATCAACCGCACCGACCCGGCCTTCACCCATTGGGGCCGACTGCCCGACACAAGCGATGCCGAGGGCTACGCCGAGTGGATGAAGGGCGCCAACGCCTTCCGCAAAAAGTGGTCTGAGGTGCTGGGCTCGCGCCAGGGCCCGCGCATCGTGCTCGAGCACCCGGGTGAGTCGACCATCCCGACCTCGGTGCTGGTGTGCGACAACGCCGGCATGATCGTCATCTGCGCCGGCACCACCGGCTACAACGCCGACGTCGACCTGCGCTACCTGTGGATGCGCCAGAAGCGCCTGCAAGGCTCCCACTTCGCCAATGCCGAGCAGTGCGGTGAACTCAACGACATGGTGATCGCGGGCCAGGTCGACCCCGCTCTGTCGCGTACCTTCGCCTTTGACGAGGTCGGCACGGCGCACCAGCTAATGCACGAGAACACCCACCCGCCGGGCAACATGGCGATCCGGGTGAACGCACTCGCATGAGCTCAGCGGTCAGGCCCGGGCGACTGTTCATTTCCATCGTCGCGTGGAAAGGGGCCGACCTCACGATCGACTGCCTGCGCTCCATCGCGCCCGAGCTGGCTTCGGTGCCCGGTACACGGGTCGTCGTGGTCGACAACGCGTCGCCCGATGGCTCGGCGGATCGTGTTGCGGCGGCCATTACCGAGAACCACTGGGATGCCTGGGCCACGCTGATCCGTGCGCCCAGCAACGGCGGCTTCGCAGCGGGCAACAACGTCGCCATCCACGAGATGCTGGCCGACCCGCAGCCGGCCGAGTTCTGCCTGCTGCTGAACCCCGACACGCTCGTGCGACCGGGTGCCTTGCGCATCCTGCTCGACTTCCTCATCGCCAACCCGAAGGTCGGTATCGCCGGGGGCCGCAGCGAAGACCTCGATGCGACGCCGCAGATGTGCTGCTTCCGCTTCCCCAACGCCATCAACGAGTGGCTTGGCTACCTCGGCATCGGTGTGCTCGACCGCGTGTTCAAGCGCCACCTCACGCGCCTGGGCGTGCCCGAGCAACCGCGTGAGGTCGATTGGGTGTCGGGCGCGTTCATGCTGATCCGCAAGTCGGTGATCGACGCCATCGGGCTGATGGACGAAACCTACTTCCTCTACTTCGAAGAGACCGACTACACCCGCCGAGCCCGGCTCGCCGGCTGGGGATGCTGGCACGTGCCGCAAAGCCGCATCGTCCACCTGGTGGGGCAAAGCAGCGGCGTGACGGTGCGCGACCAGCCCAAGCGGCGCATGCCGCGCTATTGGTTCGAGTCGCGGCGACGCTACTTCATCACCCACCACGGTCGCCTCTATGCGGCGGTGGCCGACGTGGGCGTGATCCTGTGCTACCCGGTGGGCCGGGTGTTGGACACCCTGCGCCGCCGGCGCAACCGGTCTACGCCGCACTTCTTCGGCGACTTCGTTCGCCACAGCGCGCTCTTTCACGGTGAAGCCACACCACGCATGGCCCCGCGGGGCACGGCATGAGCCCGCCGGGCCGCCCCAAGGGCGAATACCGCAGTGCGCAGCACGAAGGTACTCCAGTGAACGCGCCCGTGCGGGTGCAGGTGGCCGTCGTCAACTACCGCACCGGCAGCTTGGCGGTGGATTGCCTGCGTTCTCTGCTGCCCGAAGTTCAGGCCTTGCCTGGGACCCAGGTCACGGTGGTCGACAACTGTTCGGGTGATGGCTCGGCCGAAGTGATCGAAGCGGCCATTGCCGCCGAAGGCTGGACCGGATGGGCGCGGCTGCATCGCGCTCCGGTCAACGGTGGGTTCTCTTACGGCAACAACCAGGTGGTGCGCCCGGCGTTGGCTGTGAACGACCCGCCGGCGTACTTCTGGCTGCTGAACCCCGACACGCAGGTCCAACCCGGCGCCTTGCGTGCCCTGGTCGACTTCATGCAAGCCCATCCCCGGGTGGGCATTGCCGGCAGCAGCTACCTGCTGGGCAATGACGAGCCATGGCCGTACGCATTTCGTTTCCCGTCGATCTGGAGCGAGCTGGCCAACGGATTGCGACTGAGCCTGGTCGGCAAGCTCCTGAAAAATCGCGTCGGCCTGCGCCGCATGGGCGACCAGCCCGAGCAGGTCGACTGGCTTCCCGGCGCCAGCATGCTGGTGCGGCGCGAGGTGTTCGAAGCCGCTGGCTTGATGGATGAGGGCTATTTCCTCTACTACGAAGAGACCGACTTCAGCCTCGCCGCCCTGCATGCGGGCTGGGAGACCTGGTACGTGCCGCAAAGCTGCGTCAAACACTTTGTGGGCCAGAGCACCGGGGTCAGCGGCCACCATGCCGGCCTGAAACGCCGACCGCAGTACTGGTTCGATTCGAGGCGCCGTTACTGGGTGAAGAACCACGGCCGTTTCTACGCGGCGGCCACCGACGTGGTCTGGGCCATGGCCTTCAGCACCTGGAAGCTGCGCAACCTGATCCAGCGCAAGCAGGCCGATTACCCTCCGTACTTCTTCCGCGACCTGCTTCGCAATTCCGCCTTGTTCCACAGCGGCCTGCCCACCAGCACGGCCGCCTCCCAGACTGCCCATGGCCATTCAAATCATTCCGCACAGCGCTGAACGCCGCGCTGCCGTGAAAGAGTTCAACCAGCGCATGAGCGCAGGCGGTTCGCCCTGGAATTTTTACGTCGATCCCGAGCCGGACTGGATCCCGCCGCGCCCCGGCCAGAACGTCTGGCGCGAGTACTACCTGGCGGTCGAAGACGACGCGGCCGTGCGGGGGGCCTTTGCCCTCAAGCCACAAGACTGGCTGATCAACGGCGAAGTAAAGGTGGTGACCGACTGGCAGGGGCCGTTCTCTGAAGGCGCCATCGACGTGCGCCACGGCACGCTGGGCTTGCGCATGATTCGCGACATGCTCAAGAAGCGCCCGCTGCTCTACAGCTGGGGCCACGGCGGTGACGATCAGCCGGTGGTGCAGATGCTGCGCAAGATGAACTGGCTGCTGCACCCCACGCCGTTTTGCTTGTTCGTGGCCAAACCCTTTCGGTTTTTGCGGCTCAATGCCCAACTGCGCAAGTCGGCCTTTCGGCGCCTGGCGCTCGATGTGGCGGCCTTCAGTGGCTTGGGTTGGTTGGCCTTGCGTGCCTTGCATGCGGTGCTGCGGATGAGAGCGGGCGCAAAAGGCTTCACTGCCAGCGCGGTCGAGGTCGCGGAGTTCGGACCCTGGGCCGACGAGCTTTGGATGCGCTGCAAAGGCAGCTACCGCGCCATCGCGGTGCGTGATGCCGCCTCGATGAATGCCCTGGCGCCCGCAGGGGCTTGGCCTCCGGTCACACGCTTGCGCATCGACCGGGCCGGCCAGGTCATCGGCTGGGCGCTGGTGATGGACACGCAGATGAAAGGCGAGCACCGCTTTGGTGATCTGAGAGTGGGCTCCGTCGTCGACTGCCTGGCCGAGCCGGCCGATGCAGGCGAGGTCGTGGCCGCCGCCACGCGCTTTCTCACCCAGCGGGGCGTAGACATCGTGGTGTCGAACCAGGCGCACCCAGGTTGGGCACAGGGTTTTGCGCAAAACGGCTACGCGGTGCTGGCCGACAAACGGCTTTTTGCGGCTTCGCCCGCCCTGCAGGCGGCACTGGAGCCCGTCAACGAAGTGTCACAAGGCCTTCATCTGACAAATATGGACGGTCACGGCCCCATGGCGCTCTGAACACGCCAATTCGCGGGGTTGCACAGGCTGGCAATTCCTGCGGATACTTTCAGTTCACCTATTTTGGTGGTTACGGGGATTCCATCGTGGAAACCGCATCCGACCTCGCAATTCGCCTCACCAAGGCCTCGCGCAAGAAAACCTGGGACGTCTACAACACCTTCAACTGGCCCGAAGCCCTCGAAGAAGGCGTCTGGTACATGCCGCCCGAACTGATCTCGATCTACGGCACACCGGCCTACGAGGCCCTCACCGAAGAGCAGCAAAAAAAACTCAGCCTGTACGAACTGGGCAATTTTTTCAGCCTCGTACTGCAAGGCGAACGCCCGCTGGTCGCCGGCCTGGTTGACCGCCTCTACGCCAAGGGCAACAGCGTCTCCGTCAACGAATACCTGCACCACTTCGTCGACGAAGAGAACAAGCACATGGTGATGTTCGGCGAGTTCTGCAACCGCTACATCGGCAAGGTCTACCCCGAGAAGAAGATCTCGCTGCCCAAGACCTACGCCAAGGGCGAAGAAGAAGTCGCCTTCTACTGCAAGGTGATGGTGGTCGAGGAGCTGGGCGACTACTACAACCTGGCCATCGAAAAAGACGAACGTGTCGACGCGCTGGTGCGCGAAGTCAACAAGGTGCACCACATCGACGAAGCACGCCACCTGGCCTTTGGCCGGGTGCAGCTGGCCGAGTTGTTTGCCAAGTACTCGCCCGAGTGGTCGCCAGAAACGCTGGCGGGCTTCCGCGAGTGGCTGGTGGCTTACCTGCGCGCCTCTTGGGGCGACTACTACAACCCGGCCATGTACCGCGACGCCGGCCTGGCCGACTCTTACGAACTTCGGCAGATGGCGATGTCGCACCCGGCTGGCGCCGAGCTGCGCAAGAAGGCCTCTGCCAAGGTCGTCAACTACTTCATCAAGACGGGCTTGCTCGCTGAAGAGCCCTCGCTCTAATGATGCAAACGCGCGGGGCGTGAAAGAAACAAGAATGCAAGAGAGCGAAGTCAGAGCCAAGCTGCGCGACTGGATCGTCAAGCACACCAAAGCCCCGTCCAAGGCGGCCTTCACCGATGAAACGCACATCCTCGAAGAGGGCATCCTCTCTTCGCTCGACATCGTCGAGTTTGTGCTTTTCATCGAAAGCCTGCGTGGTGAAGACGTCGACACCGACGACATCGAGCCCCAGGTGTTCACCAGCATCAACACGCTTTACGCGGCGTTTTTTGCCCAGGTGACCTGAGATGCCGCAGGAGCAGCGCAGCCTTCGCAGCGGGTTTCTGCGTTCGGTCGAACAACACCCCGACCGGCCTGCATTGCAGCTAGATGCGGCGGTGTTGAGCTACTCGGCTTTGCGCGATCGTGCGGCGGCGCTTGCGCAGACCTTGTCGGCCCATGCGCCCGCGGGCGAGCCCGCGCTGACGGCGGTGTTTGCGCACCGCTCGGTCACAGCCTATGCGGGCGTGCTGGCAGGCTTGTTGCGCGGTCATGGTTATGTGCCGCTGAACCCGGGCTTCCCCACCGACCGCACGCGCGGCATGCTGGTGCGTTCGGAATGCCGCAGCGTGATCGTCGACGCGCATGGGGCACGGCAACTCGTCGAAGTGCTGGACGGTGTCGACACACCTTTGTTGCTGTTGCTGCCTGAACACGATGATGTGAGCGAGTTCGCCGCCCAGTGGCCCAAGCACCGCTTTATCGGCGCGAGCGACTTGCTTGAGGCCAGTGCGTGGTTTGCAGGCCCGGTCGACGCCAACGCCATTGCCTACCTGCTCTTCACCTCGGGCAGCACCGGCCAGCCCAAGGGCGTGATGGTGGCGCACCGCAACGTGGTGCCTTACATCGACGCGATGGTCGAGCGTTACGCGGTGACGGAGCAAGACCGTTTTTCGCAGACCTTTGACCTGACCTTCGACCTGTCGGTGCACGACATGTTCGTCGCCTGGGAGCGTGGCGCCTGTTTGTGCGCGCCGACCGGCGGGCAGAAGATGTTCCCCGGCAAGTACATCACCGACTGCGGCATCACGATGTGGTTCTCGGTGCCGTCGACGGTGGTGCTGATGAGCCGCCTGAAGATGCTCAAGGCTGGCAAGTACCCGGGGTTGCGCTTCAGTCTGTTTTGCGGCGAAGCGCTTCCGGTCGAGATGGTGCAGAAGTGGGCCGAGGCCGCGTCGCAATCGATCGTTGAAAACCTCTACGGCCCGACCGAGCTCACCATCGCCTGCACGCTGTACCGCTGGAACGGCCAAACATCGCCTGCGCAAAGCGAGTTTGGTGTGGTGCCCATCGGTGAGCCCTATCCCGGCATGAAGATGCTGGTGGCCGACGAGCAGCAGAACGAGGTGGCGGTGGGCGAAGCCGGCGAGCTGCTGATGACCGGCCCGCAGCTCACGCTCGGCTACTACAAGGACCCGCAGCGCACGGCGGCAGCTTTTGTCACGCCGCCAGGCCGCAACGAGGTCTTCTACCGCACCGGCGACCGTGTGCGCCGCCCGGCGGCCGGGCAGCCGCTCGTCTACCTGGGTCGGGTCGACAACCAGATCAAGATCCAGGGGTACCGCGTCGAGCTGGGTGAGGTCGAAGCCATCTTGCGACAAGAGGCCGGGGTCGATGTGGCCATCGCGGTCGGCTGGCCCGTCACGGCCAGTGGCGCCGACGGCATCGTTGGGTTCCTCGGCGCGGACAGCGCCGACACCGCCGCGATCCGAGAGCGTGTGATCGCGCGCCTACCGCCCTACATGCACCCGAGCGAACTGCGGCTGGTGTCGGAGTTCCCGCTCAACGCCAACGGCAAGGTCGATCGCAAGGTGTTGCTCGCGAGTCTGGCCGCCCAGGCGGAGCTGGCGTGATGAGCAGCCGCCCCGACTGCGCCTTGCCCGCGCAGGCCACCGCGCTCGCCACCACGCCCCGCGACACCTTGTCGGTGCTGGGTGTGCCGGTGACCGACGTGAACATGGAACACGCGCTTTCGCTGTTGCATGGCCTGCTGCAGCAACAGCCACCGCGCGCCCACGGTGTCTATTTCGTCAACACCCACACCCTCAACACCGCCTGCGACGAACCCGATTACCTCGGCGTGCTGCAAGCCGCCGACCGCGTTTTCGGCGACGGCACCGGCGTTCGTTGGGCGGCACGCATGATCCACGGCGCCAGGCTCAAGGACAACGTCAACGGCACCGACCTCGTGCCGCTGATGTTCTCGCGCTGGGCCGACCGAGGGCTGCGCTACTACCTGCTGGGCAACACGCCCGAGCGCATCGAGCAGGCGGCGGCTTATGCGCAGCGCGCCTTCCCGGGCTGGACGCTCGCCGGCTGTCACCACGGCTACCTCGGCGCCGACGACCATGCTGGCGTGGTCGAGAAGATCAACGCCTCGGGCGCGCACCTGCTGCTGGTCGGCATGGGCAACCCCAAGCAGGAGCGCTGGATTCACAACCACCGTGCGCAGCTGACGGTGCCGCTCTGCCTGGCCACCGGTGGCCTGTTCGACTACTGGGTGGGCGACCTGGTGCGGGCGCCGCAGTGGGTGCGTCGCCTCGGTTTCGAGTGGTTGAGCCTCTTGATCCGCCAGCCGCACAAGGCTCGCCGTTACCTCCTGGGCAATCCGCTGTTCCTGTTGCGTGTGGCGCGCAGCCGTTTGTTCCGGCAAGACAAGAAGACACGACCATGACCGTTTCCGTTCCCCGTTGGTTGATCAAGAAAGCGGCGCGTACCGCCATGGTGTTGGGCAGCTTCGTCACTGGCTCGCTGGTCTTTCGCAAGCTGCTGGGCCGCGGCCCGACGATCCGCGTGCTGACCTACCACCGCTTCGGTGACGCTGTGCGCGACCCCTGGTGCGTGAGCGCGGCCGTGTTCGAAGAACAGATGCGCTGGCTGGCCGAGAAAAAGCTCGCGGTGTCGCTCGATGACGTGGAGCGCTTCGTGCGCGGCGAAATCCAGTTGCCCGATGGCGCCGTACTCGTCACCATGGACGACGGCTTCAGCAGCGTGCTCCACATCGCCGCACCCATCATGCAGCGCCACCGCATCCCGTCGGTGGCTTACGTGACCACGAGTTTCATGGGCACCACCAGCATCTCGGGCGAGCGTTACCTCACTTGGGACGAAGTGAAACGCCTGCCGGCCGCAGGCGTCACGGTGGGCTCGCACGCCCACACCCACCGCTCGGTGGCCAAGCTGAGCCCGCAGGATGCGCTCGAAGAAGGACAACGCTCCAAACAACTGCTGGAACAGCACCTGGGTGCCCCCATCCGTTCGTTTGCCTACCCTTTCGGCATGCGCACCGATGAAAGCACCGAGACCGCACGCATGTTGTCAGGTTGCGGCTACAGCTCGGTCTTCATCGCACAGCACGGCACGTTGCGGCCTGGGGCCGACCTTGCACGTTTGCCTCGTGTGAAGGTGGAGGGCGGCGAGCCGCTGTGGATGTTCAAGCTCTTGTGCCGCGGCGGCATGGACGGCTGGAAGCTGTTCGACGACACGCTCTGGAAGCTGCAGCGCCCCGCGCCGGCCGAGCAGGCGCAGTGATGGCAAGAAGGTTGATGGCGCGGTGCCGGGCCGAGCGCCGGGCCGCTCCCAAGCCGGCCCGGATCCCCGAGGGGGATCGTTCGATGTACTCATCGGACGAGGGGTAGACATGAGTTTGGCCGGTGTGGCCGTGGTCGCGATTGGTCGCAATGAAGGCGAGCGCTTGCGCGCCTGCCTGACATCGGTGGTCCATTCGGCGCAGATCGTGGTGTATGTCGACTCCGGTTCTACCGACGACTCGGTCGCGATGGCGCGGCAAATGGGTGTCGAGGTGGTGGTGCTGCCGAAGGACGTGGTGTTCACGGCGGCCCTCGCGCGCAATGCCGGCTGGCGGCGTGCGCTGGAGCTCGCGCCCGAGATCGAGTTCGTTCAATTCGTCGATGGCGACTGCGCGGTCGATCCGGCCTGGCTGGCGACCGCACGCGGCTATCTTGTTGAGCATGCCGATGTGGTGGCCGTGTGCGGCCGCCGCCGCGAGCGTTTCCCCGAGCGTTCGATCTACAACCTGTTGTGCGACCTGGAATGGGCCGCCACACCAGGCGAATCCAAAGCCTGCGGTGGCGACGTGATGATGCGCGCCGCGGGGCTGCAGGCGGTGAATGGCTACAACCCGCGCCTGATCGCCGGTGAAGAGCCCGAACTCTGCCTGCGCTTGCGCGGCAAGGGCTGGCGTGTGTGGCGGCTCGATGCCGAAATGACGCTGCATGACGCGGCCATGACACGCATCAGCCAATGGTGGAAGCGCTCGATGCGCGCCGGCTACACCTTCGCCGAAGGCGTTCACATGCACGGCGCACCACCCGAGCGGCACCGCGTGCTTGAGTCGCGCCGCGCCTGGGTGTGGGGGCTGGTGATTCCGCTCGTCGCCTTGTTGGGCGCATGGCTGATCCACCCCGGGGCGTTGGCCTTGTTGCTGGTGTATCCGCTGCAGATGCTGCGCTTGTTCCGCGGCTTTCGCGGGCCGTTCAAAGAGCGTGCGGCGCGGGCTGTGTTCATGGTCCTGGGCAAGTTCGCCGAAGCCTGCGGGCAGCTCAAGTTTGTGGCCCTGCGTTTGTCGGGCGGCACCGCGCGGCTGATCGAATACAAGTGAGCCGGAGCTCGGCATCCATTCGGGGGGGAACCCCCTTGTTTCAGCCCGTGCGGCAAGGCGGTTTTCAACCACCGCGGGATACACTCGCTCCGCTTCAAACAGCCTCGCAAGGAGGGATGAATGTCCCATGAAGATCTGAGCCGAGAAGACGAGGTCGAAGGCTCTTCCGACCGCTCATTCGGTTTTGTGTTCGCCGCGGTGTTTCTCATCATTGCGGCATGGCCGCTGCTGCATTCCGGCACGCCGCGTTGGTGGTCCGTCGGTGTTGCTGCGGCGTTCGGCTTGGTGGCCATCGTCAAGCCGGTACTGCTCGCCGGCGCCAACAAGCTCTGGATGAAGTTCGGCCTGTTGCTGGCCAAGGTGGTGAGCCCGATTGCCCTGGGCATTCTTTTCTACATCGTGTTCATGCCCATTGGCTTGCTGATGCGTGTGTCTGGCAAAGACCCGCTGCGTTTGAAGTTCGACCCCGCAGCCCAGTCGTACTGGATTCCGCGCGAGCCGCCCGGCCCGCCGCCGACGTCCATGACCAACCAGTTTTAGGAATCAACCATGTCAATGATCAAAGAGCTCTGGGCATTCCTGCGGGTGCGCAAAAAAATCTGGATGTGGCCCATCTTCGGGATGATGGCCGTGCTGGGTCTGCTGATCGTTCTGGCCAAGGGTTCTGCCGTGGCGCCGTTCATCTACACGCTCTTCTGAGCACGCTGACCGATGCGGATCCTTGGCCTATCGGCTTACTACCATGACAGCGCCGCGGCGTTGATCGAAGACGGCGTCATCGTTGCGGCGGCTCAAGAAGAGCGGTTCACGCGCAAGAAGCACGACTCCGGTTTTCCCACGCATGCCATCGACTACTGCCTGAGCCAGGCCGGTGTCGGCATGAAGGGCATCGACCGGGTCGTGTTCTACGACAAGCCGTTCCTGAAGTTCGAGCGGCTGCTCGAGACCTACCTGGCCTTTTCGCCCCGTGGCTTTCAGTCGTTCCGCATGTCGATCCCGCTGTGGCTGAGGGAGAAGCTGTTCCTCAAGGACCTGCTGTTCAAAGCGCTGAAAAAAGTCGACACCGAGGGTGGCTGGAACGGCGA
>JACMKJ010000038.1 GCA_014380155.1 Rhizobacter sp.
CCTCGCTCACCCCCCGCCCCCACCCCCCGAGCTCCCCCCCCACCCCCCCCGGGGCCTCCTGCCTGGGGGCCACGATCGCGCCGATCTTGGCGCCCAGGCACACGCCGCCAAAGCGTTTGTTGGGCACGTAGGGAATGTCTTCGCCGGTGAACCACAGCACGCTGTTGGTCGCCGACTTGCGTGACGAGCCGGTGCCGACCACGTCGCCCACGTAGGCCACCAGGTTGCCCTTGGCGCGCAGATCTTCGATGAACTTGATGGGGCCGCGCTTGCCGTCTTCTTCAGGGGCTGCTTCCAAAGGTTGGCCGTCGCGCTTGTTCTTCAGCATCGCCAGCGCATGCAACGGGATGTCGGGGCGGCTCCAGGCGTCGGGCGCCGGCGACAGGTCGTCGGTGTTGGTTTCGCCAGTCACCTTAAAGATGGCGACGGTGATGCTTTGCGGCACTTCGGGCCGCGAGGTGAACCATTCGGCGTCGGCCCAGCTTTGCAACACCGACTTGGCATTGGCGTTGCCCTTTTCGGCCTTTTCCTGCACGTCATGGAACTGGTCAAACATCAGCAGCGTGCCCTTGAGGCCCTTGGCGGCGATGGCGCCCACGGTGGCGTGGTCGAGCAGGTCGATCAGGGGGCTGATGTTGTAGCCGCCGAGCATGGTGCCCAGCAGTTCCGTGGCCTGCTCGCGAGAGATCAGCGAGCTGGTTTCGGTGCCGTGCGCGACGGCAGCCAGGTAGGAAGCCTTGACCTTGGCCGCGTCGTCCACGCCGGCCGGCACCCGATGGGTGAACAGGTGCACCAGGGTGGCGCCTTCGCCTGCTGGCGGTGCCTTGAGCAGCTCGATCAGCTCGCCGGTTTGTTGCGCCGACAGAGGCAGCGGAGGGATGCCGAGGGCGGCACGGTCAGCGACATGTTGGCGATAGGCTTGAAGCATGTGGTTCTCCGAGTGGTGCAAAGCGAGGGGTCAGTGAAGCAAGAAACCTGCGAGCCGACGCAAATGCTCGGCTGCTGGCAGGGAAGAGAAACAGAGACATGGGGTGCTGGCTCGCCTTGCGCTCGGAGAAGGGTTTACTTCGGTTGCGCTTCGTTGAAAGCGCGCTGCTTCTCGTGCACGCAGGCGTCGACCAGGCGCTTGCCGGCCTTGGTGTCCATCAGCATGGACTTGTTGGCGATCTGGATCAGCAGGCCCACACCCTTGACGTCTTCCAGGCGCAGTGCGCCGGTGGACGAGAGCACGGGCTTCATGGTGTAGAGCTGCTTGCCGAACTTCACGTCGACATAGCCCGGTGACTTGGGGTTGATGCTGACGTCGATGCTCTGCTTGAGGTCGCAATCGTAGGGGCCGTAGTGGGTGCGCTCTGCGGCATCGAGTTGAGCTTGATCGGCGGCGGGCAGGGGTTTGTCGGCAGGCGCCGCTTTTTTGGCGGGGGCAGGCTTGGCCGCCGGCTTCGCAGCGGGTGCGGTCTGGGCCAGGGCGGAGACGCTGGCGAATGCAATGGCGACTGCGAAAACGGCGGTTCGAATCATGGAATCACTCCTTGGGGGTTGAGGAAGCAAGGATTGTGAAGGCCCGCTAACTTCGCCCTGGGGGGGCGGATTCCCTGATTGAAACAAATTGAACCGCGACTGTGTCCCGCATGAAACCTGGGTTACGCGCCGGGCGACACGAGATACCGGCGAGGGGCGCAACGCGGCCGAGCGGCGCGTGCGCGAAATCACAAACATGCTGCCGGCCGCGACGCGCCGAGCGGCACTGACCGTGCTAGCGCGTGCAGACGCTGGCCCATCGGCGCTGAAACATTTGTTCGCCAACTCGACGAAGCGAGTTGTGGCGAAGTTCACGAGCGCGCTCCCACGTCGTCTGAGAAGAAGGCCTGGCGCACCTCGATCGGCAGGTCTTGGCCGGTGCGCAGGGCGCGCTCGAGCACGTGCCAGAAATAGCGGTAGCTGGCGCGGTCGTGCAGCGTGTCGCGGTGGCTGATGGGCGCCCACTCGTTGGCTTGCGCGGCGAGCAGGATCTCGATCGCCTGGTCGGTCTCGGCCACGGTCGGCGCAAAGGCTTCGACGATCGGGCGGACCTGGTCCGGGTGGATGCTCCACATGCGCAGGTAGCCAAGCTGGCGCGAGGCCTTCTGGGCGGCGGCGCGCAGCAGGTCGAGCTTCTTGAACTCGGTCACGACGCAGTGCGACGGGGTCTTCAGATGCGCGTGGCACGCGGCCGAAATTTCGAGCTTGGCGCGCAGCACCAGCGGGTGCTCGAACTGGCCGGCGGCACTCATGCCCGCTTGCGGGATGGCACCACGGTGCGCCGACACAAAGTCCATCAAGCCAAACGACAGCGATTCGATGCGCGGGTGCGCCGCAATGCGGTCGGCGTCGCGCAGCGCGCCGTGGGTTTCGATCAGCACGTGCACCGGCACCGTGTGCTCGTGGCCGTTTTCCAGCAGCGCGCGGTCGATAGCGGTGACGGCGTCTTGCGCCTGAGCGAAGCTCTGCACCTTGGGCACCATCAGGTAGGCCAGCTGCCCGCCGGCAATCTTGATGAGCGTGCTCACGTCAGCGTCGAACGACGGGTGATCGAACGGGTGCACCCTGGCGCCCACTCGGCCGTGGGCATTGCTCGACGACATCACCAGTTCGCCCACCAGGTGCGCGTGTTCGGCTTCGCCACCGACCGGGGCGCCGTCTTCGCAGTCAAGCGTGACGTCGAACACCGGGCCCAGATCGGCCTGCATCTGCAGGCTCTTGTGCATGCGCAGCGGCACGCCGGCGTAGTGGTCGCAGACCGGCAGGGCAGGCGTCGCCTCGGTGGCGTCAAACAAGGCCTGGCGGGGGTGGACTCTGGTCGGGCTCATGCGGGTTGGGCTGTGGGGCGCAAAAGCAGAAGCGCGAAAAAAAGGCCAGCAGCGTCGCGTACCGGCCTTTTCTTGCTCATCTGCAGGTGGATCAGAGCAGGTGCTTCACACCGTCTTGCTCGCCCTGCAACTCGGCCAGCGTCTTGTTGATGCACTCTTGCGAGAAGGCATCGATGGCCAGGCCTTCGACGATCTTGTATTCGCCGTTGGCGCAGGTAACCGGGAAGCCGAACATCACGTCCTTCGGAATGCCGTATTCGCCATTCGACGGGATGCCCATGGTGACCCACTTGCCCTTGGTGCCGAGGGCCCAGTCACGCATGTGGTCGATGGCGGCGTTGGCAGCCGAAGCAGCCGACGACAGGCCGCGTGCTTCGATGATGGCGGCGCCGCGCTTGCCAACGGTGGGCAGGAACACGTCCTTGTTCCACACCTGATCGTTGATCATGTCCTTGACCGATTGGCCGTCGATCGTGGCGAAGCGGTAGTCGGCGTACATGGTGGGCGAGTGGTTGCCCCACACGGCGAGCTTCTCGATCGCCGACACCGGCTTGCCGGTCTTGGCGGCCAGCTGGCTGGCGGCGCGGTTGTGGTCCAGGCGCAGCATGGCGGTGAAGTTCTTCGCCGGCAGATCAGGCGCGCTCTTCATCGCGATATAGGCATTGGTGTTGGCGGGGTTGCCCACCACCAGCACCTTGACGTTGCGGCTGGCGACCTTGTTGAGCGCCTTGCCTTGTGCGGTGAAGATGGCGCCATTGATGGCCAGCAACTCGGCACGCTCCATGCCCGGGCCGCGGGGGCGCGAGCCCACCAGCAGGGCGTAGTCGGTGTCCTTGAAGGCGGTCTCGGGCGAGCTGTGAGCTTCCATGCCGGCCAGCAGCGGGAACGCGCAGTCGTCGATCTCCATCATCACGCCCTTGAGCGCTTTCTGGGCCTTCTCGTCGGGGATCTCCAGCAGTTGCAGGATGACCGGTTGATCCTTGCCCAGCATTTCGCCGGAGGCGATACGGAACAACAGGGCGTAGCCGATTTGGCCAGCAGCGCCGGTGACGGCAAC
>JACMKJ010000423.1 GCA_014380155.1 Rhizobacter sp.
CGATTGCCAGATGCCGGTGATGGACGGCTTCGAGGCGGTGCGCCGCATGCGCGAGCACGAAGGTGAACAAGGCCTGCCGCGCACGCCGGTGGTGGCGCTCACCGCGAATGCCTTGCAGGGTGACCGCGAGCACAGCCTCGCCGCCGGCATGGACGACCACCTCGCCAAGCCCTTCAGGGATGAAGAGCTGAGGGCGGTGTTGCGCAGGTTGTTGATGCCGGCCTGAGCAGCGACGCACGCGCGAAGCGCCGTGCCCGCTCAAGCCACGCCCGCGGATCCGGCTTTGCCGGGCCGCCAGGCGGCGCCCCTCGGGGGCAGGAGCGAAGCGACTGGGGGGCTACTGTTTGACCGCTTCGATCTGGATCAGCAGTCGCGTGTCGTCAGGAATGCCAGGCAGGCCGTAGCTCACGTCCCACAGGCTGCGCTGGATGGTGGCTTCGAAGTCGCCGCCACACACCTCACGCTTGAGCATGGGGTTCATGTAGCAGTTGAAGTTGGTCGCCGTCAGCGTGACGGGCTGGGCCTTGCCGCGCAGCGTCAGCGTGCCGGCGACCGTGCTCACCTTGTCGCCGTTGAAGCTGAACTTGTCACCCACGAACTTCGCGGTCGGGAATTCGGCCGAGCCGAAGAAGTCCTTGCTCTTCAGGTGGCCGTCGAGCGGGCCCACGCCGGTGCTCACCGAGCCGGTGTCGATCGTGATTTCGACCTTGCCGGTCTTGGCCGCCTTGTCGAAGGTGACCGTGCCTTCCTTCTTGTCGAAGCGGCCACGCAGCGTGCTGGTGCCGAAGTGCTTGGCCTCGAAGTTCACGAAGGTGTGCGTCGGGTCGATGGCGTAGGTGGCGCTTTGCGCCTGGGCGAAGCCGGTGGCGGCAAACAAGGCGGCGGCGATCAAGGTTTTGGTCATGGGGTTTCTCCTGGAGAAAGGTTGAGGGGATTCAGAGGGGGCTCACACCGGTCAGGGAGAGCTTGAATTTCACTTGCACTTCATTGGCGACCATCGAGGTGTCTTTCCAGTCGCCGTCGCCGATCTTGAAATCGAGGCGCTTGATGCCGAAGGCGCCTGTGGCAGTGGTGGTGCCACCGGCCTGGGTCACCGTCACGGGCACCACCACGTTCTGGCTTGCGCCCTTGATGGCGAGCTTGCCCGCCACCTCGAACTTGCCGGGCCCGGCGGCCTTCACGCTGGTCGACTGAAACGTCGCCTGCGGAAAGGCCTTGGTGTTGAACCAGTCGGGCTTGGCCACCTCGGCCTCGGTCTCGGTGGCGCCGAAGCTCACGCTGGCGAGGTCGACGGTGAAGGCGATTTTTGCCGTGTCGGGCTTCTTCGGGTCGAAGGCCATCTGGGCATCGAATTTCTTGAACTTGCCGTCGACCGGCACGCCCATCTGCTTGCTGGTGAAGGCGATCTCGCTCTGCGCCGGCACCAGCGTCTGCTGGGCGAACGCCGGCACCGCGAAGGCAGACAAGGCAGCGAGTGCGGCCACGATGAGGGTGGTTTTCATGAAGGGTTCCTGGTGGGCCACATGCGCGACAGCAGGCCGTCGCGGTCGATGAACTGGTGTTTGAGGGCGGCGGCCACGTGCATCAGCACCAGCGCCGCCATCGCATAGGCGAGCCAGGCATGCCAGGGCTTGATGGACTCGGCAAGTGCCTTGTCTGCCGGCACGAAGTCGGGCAGCGGCAACACGCCGAACCACACGATGGGAAACCCTGCCGCCGAGCTGTAGGCCCAGCCCACCAGCGGCACGGCAAAGAAGAGCACATACAGGCCGTAGTGCGTGCCGTGTGCGGCCAGGCGCTGCCACGCGGGCATGGGCGGGTCGGCGGGCGGGCGGTGCGTCAGGCGCCACAACAGGCGCAGCGCCGACAGCGTGAGGATGGTCACCCCGGCCCACTTGTGCCAGTTGTAAAGCTTGAGCCGCTGCGGCGAGAACGGCAGGTCGGCCATGTATAGGCCCATGCTGAACGAGCCGATGATGGCCAGCCCCAACACCCAATGCAAAAGCATTGCGGTGCGGCTGTAGCGGGGTGGTGTGGTGTTCATGAGCTTCGCACTCTACGTTTGTGGAGGGGCCGGCCGGTTCACCCGGCTTGTTGTGACTGTTCAAATTTTTGGACGACGTTACGGCCGCTTCATTGAACTGTGGCTTACGTAAAAGTAACAACGTGCAAACCCTGAAGGGACTTTCCCGAGGGTCGTGCGACTGCGTATGCCACGGTGAAATGCCGCTCGTAGACTGCGAGCCCGCATGTTCGATCCGTCGAACCTCATTCAACTGGCTGAATCCGCGAACACCGCTCCACGCCCCATGCTCCAGGCCACCGCAGCGCTCCCCACCGCCAAACCGGCCCTGGTGCCGGCCGTGGCGCGGGCGTTTGCATTGCTCGACCTGCTGGAGAAAGAGCGCGAGGCCATGAGCCTGGCCAAGCTCGCCACCAGCCTGGCCTTGCCCAAGAGCAGTGTGCACGGCCTGTGCAACACCCTCACCGCGCTCGGCTACCTGCGCCGCCAGGACGACGGTGGCTTTTTCATCGGCCCGCGTGTCATGGGCCTGGCCAATGCCTTTGCCGCCCAGACCTCGCCCGCGCAAGAGTTCGACCGTTTCTGGAGCAACCTGGGCAGCGCCCCGCAAGAGACGGTGATCCTGTCGGTGCTCGACGGTGCCGACGTGGTCTACGTGGCGGTGCGTAACGGCATTCGACCCTTGGGCATGGCCTTCAGCGTGGGCATGCGCTTGCCGGCCTACCGCGCTGCCACCGGCCGCGCCATGCTGGCCTTTCATGACGAGGCGCAAGTCAAGCGCCTGTTCCCCGCGCCGCGTTTGCCAGCCTTCATGAACCTGCCGTCCATGCGCCGCAGCGACTTGCTGAACGAGCTGGCGGCCACCCGCGAACGCGGCTACAGCATCGACGACGAAGACGTGCGCCAAGGCGTGTACTGCCTGGCCGCGCCGGTGTTTGACGCCGCGGGCGAAGTGGTGGCTGGTGTGGGTATCTGCCTGCAAAAGGCGGCGCTCAAACCGCGCTTTGCCGCCCAGCAGCGCGACACCGTGGTCGACGTGGCGCGGCAGCTGTCGCTGCGCCTGGGCGCGGCCACCCTTGAGAAAGGCGAAAAAGCAAAATGACAAAGCCCCACGGCGACACGATTCTCGAAACACGCAACCTGACCAAGGAGTTCAAGGGCTTCGTGGCCGTGAACCAGGTCAACCTGAAGGTCAAGCGTGGCCAGATCCACGCGCTGATCGGCCCCAACGGCGCGGGCAAGACCACTTGCTTCAACCTGTTGACCAAGTTCATCACGCCGACCTCGGGGCAGATTTTGTTCAACGGTGACGACATCACCGGCGACC
>JACMKJ010000424.1 GCA_014380155.1 Rhizobacter sp.
TCGAACTGCGCATGCACGATCGCCACCCGCACGAGCGGCGGCAGCTTCGGCCGCGGCGCGTGGATGAACTGCTCCAGATCGGCCAGCAGCGCCGGGACCCTATCGGCAGGGGGCGGCACGAAAACGGCGTTGCCCGGTCGCGAGCCGCCGATCCAGTTCTGAGATCGGCGCAGCTCGCCCGGCTGCTTGCCCGCACCGCGCGCGCCATCGAGCAGCAGCCGGTGGGCCTCGCACAGCAGGCGCACGCTGATCGGCAAGCCGTTGGGGTCGCGCAGCTGTTCGCGCACCAAGAGAAAAGCGCGCAGGTAGTTGGTGACCTCGGCCACGTCGTCGGTGTTGCTCACCGCGAAGCCTGCCTCCTGATCGAACAGGTCGGTCAGCGTGGCCTGCGTGCCTTCGATCTGCGAGGTGAGCAAGGCCTCTTTGCGAATGGCGCTGTAGAGCAGCCAGTCGACCGAGGGCACCAGGCCCGAGACAGCCGACAAACGGGCCAGGGCAAGCTCGGCCTGGCGGTTGGCCTCGGCAAATGCCTCGGGCGCCAAAGGCGGCTCGGCTGGCGGCAAACGGCGCGGCACGAAGGCCTGGACCGTTTCACCCAGGGTGGTGGAGCTGGCGTAAGTGCCGGTGCTGCGCATCGTATGAAAGCCTTCTTGCATCGCCGGCCGCGATATTAAAGCAATCTTTAATTTGCGGTCAGGCTTTGAAAGCAGGCTTGCGCATGGCGGCTCAGGCAGGTGACGCGAGCAAAGACCTGTTGCTGGAGAGGGGTCTCGGTGATGGCCTTTCGAAGGCCGCCCGATTCTCACTGATCCTGCTGCCTCAGCCCAGCCACTCCAGCAGGGCCTGGTTCACCGCCTCGGGCTGCTCCATCGTGCTCATGTGGCCACAGGTTTCGACGATCACGAGGCGAGAGCCGGTGATGTGCTGCTGCATGTGCTCGTGCCGCGCGGGTGGGCTCCAGGCGTCGTCGCGGCCGCACAGCAGCAGGGTGGGGCACTGGATGTGGCTGAGCAGATCGCCGCAGTCCGGGCGCGTCAACAGCGCGTTGATCTGCGCTGCAAAGATGTCGGGCGTCTTGCGTTCGAACATGTCGAGCACCGCCTCGAACGAGTGCGTGTTGTGTCGGCTCGGGTGCACCATGCCGAGCGCCCACTCGCGCGCCATGGTGCGCATGCCGTCGCGGCGGGCGGTGGCGAGCAAGGCCAGGCGACCCGCGCGCTCGGTCTCGCCGGCTTGGCCTTCAGCCAGCGGGTGGTACGAGGTGTCGAGCAAGGCCAGGCGTTCGATGCGCTCGGGCGCCTGGCGCAGCATCTCGAAGGCCACACGGCCGCCCATCGAATGGCCCGCTACCGCCAACGGCCCGGCGGGCGCTGTGGCCAGTACGTGCTCGGCCATGGCTTGCAGGGAGTCGAGCGTGCCGTAGTCGGCCACGTGGCTGGGGCCGATGGCGTCGACCTGCGCTTGCCACGCCGCGCGGTCGCACAGCAGGCCGGGCAGAAGCACGGGTTGGGCGGCCATCAGAATTCTTCGGTGTCGACACCGGCTTGTGCGGCCGCGTCGTAACGCGGGCCGGTCACGGTGTGGCGGTTGATCAGGGCGTCGAGCTGCTGCATCGTGGCTGCGTCGAGCGCCACGTTCACCGCGCCCAGGTCGTCTTGCAAATGGGCGATGCTGCGCGTGCCCGGGATGGGGATGATGTGTTCGGCCTTCGCCAGCAACCAGGCGAGTGCCACCTGCGACGGCGTGCAGCGCTGTTCATCGGCGATCGTGTTCAAGCCGTCGAGCAGCTTCAGGTTGGCGGCGTAGTTGTCTGGCTGGAAGCGTGGCATGCCACGGCGCAGATCGTGCGCGCCCAATGTGGCCAGGTCACGCAGCTCGCCGCACAAGAAGCCACGCCCGAGCGGGCTGAAGGCAACGAAGGTCGTGCCCAGCTCGCGGCAGGCCTCGAGCACGGCGATCTCGGGGTTGCGGGTCCACAGCGAATACTCGGTCTGCAAGGCGGTGATCGGGTGCACCGCGTGTGCCTTGCGCAAGGTGGCCGCTGACACTTCCGACAGGCCGATGGTCTGCACTTTGCCCTCGCGCACCAGCTCGCTCATGGCGCCGACGCTGTCTTCGATGGGCACACGCTTGTCCCAGCGGTGCAGGTAGAAGAGGTCGATGACGTCAGTGCGCAGGCGTTTCAGGCTTTGTTCGCAGCTCGCCTTGAGCGACTCGGGGCGGCCATCGAGCACACGCTTGCCTTCGGCGTTGCCATGCAGGCCGCCTTTGCTGGCCAGCGTGAACTTCGAGCGATGGGATGCGAGCACCTCACCGACGAGGGTTTCATTCAGGCCGAAGCCATAAAGCGCAGCGGTGTCGAACAGCGTCACGCCACTGTCGAGCGCGTTCAGCAACAAGGCCTCGGCCGCCTCGCGCGAGGGTGGCGTGCCGTAGGCGTGGCTGAGGTTCATGCACCCGAGGCCGATCGCCGAGACTTGGAAGGGGCCGAGGGTGCGTTGTTGCATGGTGGGGTCAGGCCGAGAGTTGTTGTTCCAGTTTATGCAACACACGGTAGCAGGGCAGCACGCTGGCCACGCTGGCGTTGGGTTCACGCTTCTCGCGGATGGCTGCAAAGAACTCGCGGTCTTGCAGCTCGATGCCGTTCATCGACACGTCCACCTGGCTCACGTCGAGCTTCTCTTCCTTGCCGTTGAACAGATCGTCGTAACGCGCGATGTAGGTGGCCGTGTCGCCGATGTAGCGGAAGAAGGTGCCCAGCGGCCCGTCGTTGTTGAAGCTAAGACTGAGTGTGCAGATCGCGCCGGTGCTGCTCTTCAACTGGATGCTCATGTCCATCGCAATGCCCAAGCTCGGGTGGATGGGGCCTTGCACCGCATTCGCTTGAATGATCTCGCCGCCCGTCTGGTACGCAAACAGGTCGACCGTGTGCGCCGCGTGGTGCCACAGCAGGTGGTCCGTCCACGAGCGGGCCTGGCCCAGTGCATTCATGTTGGTGCGGCGAAAGAAATACGTCTGCACATCCATCTGCTGGATGTTGAATTCCCTCGCCACGATCTTCTTGTGCACGAGTTGGTGGCTGGGGTTGAAGCGGCGTGTGTGGCCGCACATGGCGACCAAGCCTGTCTGCTTCTGCAAAGCCACCACGGCCTCGGCGCCCTTCAAGCTGTCGGCCAGCGGAATCTCCACCTGCACGTGCTTGCCCGCCTGCATGCAGGCGATGGATTGGTCGGCGTGCATCTGTGTCGGTGTGCACAGGATCACCGCGTCGACCTCCTTGATCGCCAGGCTGTCGGCGAGGTCGGTCGTCACGTGCTGGATGCCGTATTTGTCGGCCACCTCCTGCGTCTTGGCGAGGTCGCGGCTGATCAGCGACACCACCTCCACACCGTCGATCAGTTTGATGGCATCCAGATGCTTGATGCCGAACGCGCCGGCCCCGGCCAGTGCCACTTTGATCGTCATGCTTGGTTCTCCAGAATCAGATGGCCCACGGCCGTGTTCGACGCAGGCACGTGATAAAAGCGGTGCGCCACCTTCGGCGGCTTGGCACTCATCGCGCCCCGCGCGATCAGCCACATCACGAGCTCGATGCCTTCGGAGCCGGCTTCGCGCACGTAGTCGATGTGCGGCACTTTCGCGAGACCCTCGGGGTCGGCGATCAGACGGTCGAGGAAGTTGTTGTCGAACGCCTTGTTGATCAAGCCGGCGCGTGGCCCTTGCAGCTGGTGGCTCATGCCGCCCGTGCCCCAGACCTGCACCTTGAGCGGCTGGTCGTAGCTTGCGATCGCGCGTCCAATCGCCTTGCCGAGGTTGTAGCAACGCTGGCCCGAAGGCACGGGGTACTGCACCACATTGACCGCAAACGGGATCACCGGGCAGGGCCACGCTTGTGGCTGGCCGCACATCAACGACAGCGGCACCGTGAGCCCGTGGTCCACGTCCATCTTGTTGACGATGGTGAGGTCGAAGTCGTCTTGAATCACCGAGTGCGCAATGTGCGAGGCCAGCTCGGGGTGGCCGATCACCTTGGGCACCGGGCGTGCGCCGTAGCCTTCGTCGGCCGGCTGGAACTCGGCCGCGCAACCGATGGCGAAGGTCGGGATCATCTCCAGGCTGAAGGCCGTGGCGTGGTCGTTGTAGACGAGGAAGATCACGTCGGGGGTGTTGTCCTTCATCCACTGCTTGGAGAAGTCGTAGCCCTTGAACACCGGCTGCCAGTAGGGCTCGGTGGTCTTGCCGAGATCGAGTGCGGCGCCGATGGCGGGCACGTGCGAGGTGTAGACGGATGCGGTGAGTTGGGCCATGTCAGTTGCTCTTGGGGGTGTTGGCACTTCGGCCTTGCGGCTGCCGGTGCGCCTGCGCGTCACCGTCTTCGCCGACGCGCCGGTTGCCCTCGGCCGAGCGGCCGCCGGCGATCATCATGTTGCGGTATTCGTCTTCGGTCATGCCGGTCATGCTGCCCGCCATCTGCTGGAAGCTCTTGCCGTCGGTGGCGCCGATCTTGGCCAGGAAGTAGATGTTGCCGCCCAGGCCGATGCAGCGGTTCAGGTCGCGTGCGAGCACGGCCAGCTTCTGCTCTTCGCTCATCGGCCACTCGTCGAGGTAGGCGCGCTCATCGGCCTTGAAACGCTCGCGATTGGCGGCTTTCATCAAGGACATGCAGAACTGGTTCAGGTGGTAGCCGAGGCGGCTTTGTTCCGCGTCGAAAACCGTCGTGCCGGGCACGTCGAGGTAGGGTTTGGCAAGAGACATGGATGGTTTCCGGTGGCGGTTACTCAGCTCCAGTAGAGCCGGTTGGGGTTGTCGACCAGCAGCTTGTGTTGCAGTTCGGCTGTCGGAGCGATGGAGGGGATGAAGTCCACCAGCAGGCCGTCATCGGGCATGTGGTCCTTCAGGTTGGGATGGGGCCAGTCGGTTCCCCACAATACACGGTCCGGAAAGGCCTCGACCAGATGCCGGGCAAACGGCACCACGTCGCGGTAGGCCTGCTGTTCGCCGTTCAGGGCCGGCGGTCCGCTCACCGACAGACGCTCCGGACAGCTGACCTTGCTCCAGATGTCGGGGTGCTCACGCATCATCTTCACGAACAGGCCGAACTGCGGGCCATCGACCGGTTTGCCCACA
>JACMKJ010000425.1 GCA_014380155.1 Rhizobacter sp.
CATGCTCATCACCGACAAGGGTGTGCTGGTGCGCACCCGTGTTTCTGAAATCCGCGAGCTGGGCCGCGCCACGCAAGGTGTGACCCTGATCGCACTGGACAACGGCGCCAAGCTCAGCGGCCTGCAACGCATTGTCGAAAACGACGCCAACCCGGACTCGGGTGACGACACCAACCCTGAAAGCACTGAAGAATGAAGCGCCTCGCAACAGTGAAAAGCCTTCTCGGCGTGGCCCTGCTGGCCGGAGCCAGCCTGGCCGGGGCCCAAGGCCAGGCCATTCCCGGCGCGCCTCCGAGCGCGGCCAAGAAAGAGCTGGTGCAGCGTCTGCTGACCTTGCAGCAGCCCTCGCTCGAAAACGTCGGGCGTGACCTGGCCGAGCGGCCCGCCCGGCAGCTGGCAGGAGAGGCCGAACAGGCCCTGATGACCCGGGTGCCCGCCGACAAGCGTGAGGCGGCCGCCAAGCAGATCCAGGAGCTGCTGCGCAAGTACGGCGAGGAATCGTTGGCCGTGGTTCGTGACCGCACCAGCAAGATCAACCAGGCCAACCTCGCACCGATGGTCGACGAGAAGTTCACCGAAGAAGAGCTGCGCCAGCTGCTGGCCTCGCTGGAGTCACCTGTTTTCAAGAAGTACCAGCAGACCCAGCCGGCGATGGTCTCCGCGTATGCACAAACGCTGGTCAAAGAGCTCGAAGCCGCGCTCACGCCCAAGCTGCAGACCCTGGAGCAAAGCGTGGTGGCCGCGCTCGGCATCACCCCCACGGCCGCAAGCCAACCCAAGGCCGCCAAACCCGCCGCCGCTGCAGCGTCCAAGCCTGCGAAGAAATGACGGCAAAGCAGCCTGGTTCCCGGTTCATGGCTCCCCGAGGGCGCTAGGCTGCGTGCGAGAATTTGCCCCACTCCATGGCTGACGCTTCCCACCCACCCCACGCCGACCTGCAACGCTTGAAAACGCAGATCGATGAGGCAGACCGCGATTTGCTCGCGTTGCTCAACCGGCGTGCCCGGTTGGTGAAAGAGGTGGGCGAGGCTCACAAGAATGCAGAAGGCCAGGTTGCTTTTCGGCCAGAGCAAGATGCCCAGGTCATCGACCGCTTGAAGGCCGACAACACCGGCCCGTTGATGCCAGACAGCGTGGCACCGATCTGGCGCGAGATCATCTCGGCCTGCCGCGCCCTCGAAACACCCACCCGCGTGGCCTACCTGGGCCCGGCCGGCACTTTCAGCGAAGAGGCCGCGCTCGGCTTCTTCGGCTCGACCGTGGTCAAGGTGCCATGCGCCAGTTTTGACGAGGTGTTTCACCTGACAGCCACCGGCGCTGCCGATTTCGGCGTGGTGCCGGTCGAGAATTCGACCGAAGGTGTGGTCACCCGCTCGCTCGACCTCTTTCTGACCACGCCGCTGTTCATCATCGGCGAGACCAGCCTCTTCGTTCAGCACAACCTGCTGCGGCGCGAGCCGTCGATCGATGGTGTCGAGACCGTGTGCGCCCATCCGCAGGCCCTGGCGCAGTGCCACGGCTGGCTGAGTGCCCACCTGCCCCACGCCGAGCGGCGCCCGGTGGCCAGCAATGCCGAAGGCGCGCGACTGGCCGGTGCCGACTCCAAGCTGGCCGCCATCGCCAGCACGCGCGCCGGCAGCGAATTCGGGCTCAACGTGGTGGCCCCCGCCATTCAGGACGAAGCCAACAACCGCACGCGCTTCGCGGTGGTGACCCATCCACAGCGCCACCCGCAGCCTCGGGCCTCGGGCCACGACTGCACGAGCCTGGTGGTGTCGGTCACCAACCGGCCCGGTGCCGTGCACGATATGCTGATGCCGCTCAAGGTGCATGGTGTGTCCATGACACGCTTCGAGTCGCGCCCTGCCCGCTCGGGCCAGTGGGAGTACTACTTCTACATCGATCTGCAGGGGCACCCCGACCAGCCACACGTGGCCACTGCGCTGCGTGAGCTGCGCGAGGCCTGCGCCTTCTTCAAGTTGCTCGGCACCTACCCGATCGACGTGCACTGAAACAGAAAGCCGAAGCACGATGTTCAACCAGCTTGGCGTGATTGGCTGTGGCCTGATGGGCGGCTCGTTCGCGCTCGCCTTGAAGCGGGCCGGGCTCGTCAAACGGGTCATCGGCTACAGCAAGTCACCCTCCACCACCGAACGCGCCAAGAAGATGGGCGTGATCGACGACACCGCCGAGTCGGCCCTGCTCGCCGTGTCGGGCTCCGACATCGTGCTGCTGGCCGTGCCGGTGTCGGCCAGCGAAGCCACCTTCAAGGCCATCCGCCACATGGTCGAGCCTGGCGTGCTCTTCATGGACGTGGGCTCGACCAAACGTGATGTGGTCGACGCCGCGCGCCGGGTGCTCAAGGAACGTGTCTCCTCGTTCGTGCCCGCCCACCCGATTGCCGGCAAAGAGGTGTCGGGGGTTTCGCATGCCGACGCCACCTTGTACGCCGGGCGCCAGGTCATCATCACGCCGCTGCCGCAAACCGAGCCCGAGCTGGTGCAAAAGGCCACCGACGTGTGGTCGGCCATCGGCGCGCAGGTGCTGCGCATGACACCCGAGAACCACGACGCCGCTTTCGCCGCCGTGAGCCACCTGCCACACATGCTGGCGTTTGCCTTCTTCAACTCGGTGGCCAAGCAGCCGGCAGGGCGCGACTTTCTTTCGCTGGCCGGCCCCGGCTTTCGCGACTTCACCCGCATCGCCGCCAGCGACCCCGAGGTGTGGCGCGACATCTTGATGTCAAACCGCGAAGAGATCCTGAAGCAGTCGATGCGCTTTCGGCACACGCTCGACGCGTTGGAACACGTCATCAAGACCAGCAACGCCGAAGCACTCGAAGACCTGATCCGCAGCGCCTCCGACGCCCGTGCCGGCTGGCAGATGGGTGCCACCAAGCCCGGCTCCTCGCGCTGACCCGCTCGCCTGGCGCCCTCGTGCGCGACTGATTTTCTGCATGTTCACCACGCCATTTCTCGACCTTCCACCGCTTCTGTCTGCCAATGGAGCGGTGCAACTGCCGGGCTCCAAGAGCATCTCCAACCGCGTCTTGCTGCTAGCGGGTTTGAGCAGCGGCACGACCGTCGTACACGACCTGCTCGATTCGGACGACACGCAGGTCATGCTCGCCGCCTTGCGGCTGCTCGGCTGCGCTGTTGAGGCCAACGGCAGCACGGTTCGCATCACCGGCCTGGGCGGGCGCCTCGCCGTGCGCGAGGCCAGTCTGTTCCTCGGCAACGCAGGCACGGCCATGCGCCCGCTGACGGCCGCCCTCGCGGTGCTGGCCACCACACAGGGTGGCAACTTTGAACTCAAGGGCGTGCCCCGCATGCACGAGCGGCCGATTGGCGATCTGGTCGACGCCCTGCGCCAACTCGGCTGCGGCATCGATTACCTCGCCAACGACGGCTACCCACCACTGCGGCTGGGCGCGGGCACGCTCAACACCCGCGCGCCGATCCAGGTGCGCGGCGACGTGTCGAGCCAGTTCCTCACCGCACTGCTGCTTGCATTGCCGCTGGTGTCTGGCGATAACGCCGTCACCATCGAGGTGGTGGGTGAGCTGATCTCCAAGCCCTACATCGAGATCACGCTCAACCTGCTGGCGCGCTTTGGCATCCAGGTGCAGCGCGAAGGCTGGCGGCGCTTCGTCATCCCGCAGGGCAGCGCGTACCGCACGCCGGGCGATATCCACGTGGAAGCCGATGCCTCGTCGGCGTCTTACTTCATCGCCCTTGGCGCCATCGCCGCTCAAAACGGGCAGACCATTCGCATCGAAGGCGTGGGCAGCGATTCGATCCAGGGCGACATCCGTTTCATCGACGCCGCGCGTGCAATGGGCGCCGAGATCACCGGCGGCACAGGCTGGCTGGAAGTGAAACGCGGCCAATGGCCGTTGAAAGCCATCGAACTCGACTGCAACCACATTCCCGATGCGGCCATGACCCTGGCCGTGATGGCGCTCTACGCCGAGGGCACCACGCGGCTGACCCACATCGCCAGCTGGCGTGTCAAAGAAACCGACCGCATCGCGGCCATGGCCACCGAGCTGCGCAAGCTCGGGGCCGGGGTGACCGAAGGGGTCGATTTCATCGAAGTCACGCCCCCTGTGGCGTGGCGTGCTGCGGCCATCCACACCTACGACGATCACCGCATTGCGATGTGCTTTTCGCTGGTCGCCTTCAACCCGCCCGGGCTGCCCGTTCGTGTCCTCGACCCGCGCTGTGTCGGCAAGACCTTCCCCGACTACTTCGAAGCCCTGTTCAGCGTGGCCCAGACCCGCACCGCCCACATCCCCGTCATCACCATCGACGGCCCGACCGCCTCGGGCAAGGGCACCCTGGCCGCTGCCGTTGCCGAGCGGCTGGGCTACGCCCTGCTCGACTCCGGCTCGCTCTACCGCGTGGCGGCCCTGGCAGCAATG
>JACMKJ010000426.1 GCA_014380155.1 Rhizobacter sp.
CTGCCCCAGCAGGCGGCCTGGCGCTGACCGATGGCGTGCGCAAGACGGCCGCCAACTATGGCGTCACCTTCCCGTACATGACAACTCCGTTGCCTGGCAACCTGAACCCGACCGCCGCCACCGGCACGGTCTACCCGTGAGGCACTTATGAGAACCCAAATGAAGTATCTGACCGCGGTCGGCATCACAGCCTTGCTTGCTCTAGGAGGCTGTTGGGATTCGGACGACGATGCGCCGGCTAATACCACCTCGGTGCCGGACAGTGCAGGCGCCAGCGGAGCTGCTTTTGTGAACTTTCTGCAGTCCCTGAGCGACGCCGACGAAACCTCCGAGCCCTTGGCCATTCCCGACAGTTTTGCCGTTCCGGCTGACGAGACCACGTAAGGAATCTGGGCGCGCCGAACGGCGCGCCTTTCATTCTCACGCTCCATTCAAGGACGCCAAGGTGATCGATTCCCTGTCGGGCTTTGAGCTGTCGTTGCCGCCGACGTTTCGAGACGACTTTCGCGAATCTCTGCTGCGCATGGTCACGGCTTTGTCGCCCGAAGGTGTCACGCTGCTGCTGGCCTCCGCGCTCGAAGATCGATACACCGACTTGCGCTTCAGCCCATATGGTGCGGCCTTCTTGACCGACGCGGTCATCGTGCAGAACCATACGAAGTGGGCAGCCGGCCGCTGCGCATGATGGCGGTGGTGAAAGTGCGGGCGAGCACGCATTCAGACGAGTTGCGCAAATACACCATCGACGACGCAGGCATTTGCATTGGCGAGATGTTGGCCGGCCAGGAAGGTCTGATCGGTGGGCGTCCAACCCGAAAGGTCCTCGCTCATGATTGAGTTGCTCTTCACCGGCCTGAAACCTTGAACGATGCACCTAGGTCAACCGACGACGCGGCGGAAATCGCTGCGCGCAAGCTTGCACGCATGCAGTGGCAGATCGAGGCAGCGCGGGCGCTGTGGATCCGCTTGCTACAGAACGTGGTGGTGGCCGAAGCGAGGCTGGGAAACACACAGTCGGCCCAGCTGGTCGAGGCCAACGAGCAACTGGTGCTCTCGGCCATGCGAGCCTTGATCGACGTTGACACGGCCACGCTTGCATTGAACGACGCATCGCGCTCGGCCGAGCGCGACGCGCTCACCCAACTGCCAAACCGCCTGCTCTTGCTTGACCGGTTCGCACAGGCGATTGCCGCGGCCAAGCGCAACGGCGGCCGCATGGCGATTCTCTTTCTGGACGTTGACCACTTCAAGCAGATCAACGACAGCCTTGGCCATGGCGTGGGAGACGAGGTGCTCCAGCGTGTGGCCCAGTGCCTGAGCGCGTCGTTGCGCGAAGTCGACACGGTAGGTCGCTTCGGGGGTGACGAGTTTGTCATCTTGCTACCAGAAGTTGCTCAGGCGAGCGATGCGATCCTCGTGGCAGAAAAGGTGATCTCCTCTCTGGCGACCATCACCCAGGTGGGCAAGCACGCGTTGCGTTTGTCGATGTGCATCGGGATCAGTGTCTACCCGCTGGACGGCAAAGACGCTGGCTCGCTCATTGATTGCGCAGACGCCGCCATGTACCGCGCCAAGCGGATGGGGCCGGGAGGAATTGCGGTGCATTGCGGACCAAGTGTCAGCGAGGCGACTGCAGCTGCCCTACCCGTTGCCACGAAGCGTGCGCCTGTTGCTGCACCGACTCTGGAGCCGGCTGTCCTTGAGCTGCACAACGCCCAGCTCCAAGAAGCCAATACCCAACTGGTGCTGGCCGCACTCGGCGCGCAGGAACTGCAGCTCGCCGCTGAGACCACTCAGCGGCGCCAGAGCGAGTTCATGTCGATCGTGGCGGACGAACTTCGAAGCCCGATAGCGCCGAATCGCGTTGCAGCGGCGATGCTGGGCCATGGCGGAATCGAGCAACCACTGCTGAAGCGCTTGCAGATCATCGTCGAAGCTCAGGCGAAACACATGTCGCGACTGGCGCTTGACTTGCTCGACGGACCGCGCGGTGCAACCGGATCGCAGAAGCTCGAGCACAGCACAGTCGACATGGTGTCCATCATCAACGAGGCAGTCGATGCTTGTCTGCCCCACATGAACAAGCGAAACCAACTCCTAGAAATGCACCTGCCGCCGGGCCCGATAGTTGTGAACGGTGACCCACTTCGACTGTCGAAGATCGTGCGCAATCTGCTCGATAACGCCTCCAAGCATTCGCATAATGGCTGCGAGATTCGCCTCGAGGTCACCATAGCGGCTGCGGGTGACGCGATGTTACTGAGCGTGTCTGACACCGGCATCGGCATCACGGCCCAGACCCTGCCTCATCCGTTCAAGCCGTTTGTGCAGGACGACCATGCGATCGCCTTCAACGGCGTCGGGGGGGGCATCGTGCTCGCCGCCGTGGGCGCTGCGGTCGAGGCGCACGGCGGCAGTGTGGTCGCGAGCAGTCCGGGCAATGGCCTCGGCGGCCAGTTTGTGGTGACGTTACCGCTGGTGAAGCTCGCACTCGATGCCAAGACTCACAGCACGAGCCACTCGGAGCTCAGGCCTTGAGCCAGCACATTCCACGCCGCACGTGTTTCGGCCTTGCGCGCATGCCCATCGATCCTTCGCTCGTGGGCTTGACCGCGTACGCGGTACTCGTCAGCAGGCGACTTGCCTGACCGCCAATGGCGGGCAGCAAGAGAGTTTCTGGTGGCGGCGGTCGAAGTGCCCGAACCGCTGGCCATACTCGCGGTGGGGCTAGCTGCCGGCGACAGCAGCCAAGTGAATGGCTGACGGAGTGACTGGCGCGCACGCTCAGCCAATGATCAGCTTGTCGATCGTGATCGGCAACTCGCGAATGCGCCGGCCGGTGGCGTGAAACACCGCATTGGCTATCGCGGCGGCCGTGCCCACGTTCGCCAGTTCGCCGATGCCCTTGGCACCCGCCGGGTTGACCTCGGTGTCGACCTC
>JACMKJ010000427.1 GCA_014380155.1 Rhizobacter sp.
AAACCCAGCAGCGGCTTGAGCGAGGTCGACAGGTTGCTCACGTTGCTGGCGTTGCCCGTGAGATAGAGGAAGAAGATGGTCACGCCGAGCAAGCCCAGGCCCACCACCAGCATGCCGGTGATGGCGCCACCCTTGAAGGCGACGTTCAACGCAGGCGCAATGCCCAGCGTGGCGGCTTGTGCGGTGCGCACGTTGGCCTTCACCGATACATTCATGCCGATGAAACCGCACGCGCCCGAGAGCACCGCGCCGAGCACGAAGCCGACGGCGGTGGTGATGTCAAGGAACACACCCATGAGAACCGCCAGCACCACGCCCACGATGGCGATGGTCTTGTACTGGCGCGCGAGGTAAGCGGCAGCACCTTGCTGAATGGCCGCGGCGATCTCCTGCATGCGCGCATTGCCGGCGCTCTGACTCAGGATCCAGCTTCGCTGCACGAAGCCATACAACACTGCGGCAACACCGCAGGCAAGCGCAAAGTACAGCGCCAAATTCGTCGACATCGGTGGGACTCCTCGTTTCAGTTGTTCACACGTTGTGAGAGACGTGCCCGCCGCTTTATCACCTGTGAGAAGGCCTGGGCGGGTCTGCGGGGCATGCTACGGGAAGGCCTCTGACAAGGCAACGAAGCACGCATGGTGTTTTCCAGCGGTCAGTGCGCTGTGTGGCGCGTGTCAGCCCACCGCAAGTTGCACGAGTAAACTTCGGGTTTTCCCGTGCAATCACCCAAACACCATGAGCCTCCACAACGTGACCCCTGGCGCCAAGGCGCCCGATGAGTTCAACGTCATCATCGAGATCCCGATGAACGCCGACCCGATCAAGTACGAAGTCGACAAAGAGACGGGCGCGCTGTTCGTTGATCGCTTCATGACGACGGCGATGCACTACCCCTGCAACTACGGCTACGTGCCGCAGACGCTGTCGGACGATGGCGACCCGGTCGACGTGCTGGTGATCACGCCCTTCCCGCTGACGCCGGGTGTGGTGGTGACCTGCCGCCCCATCGGCGTGCTGATGATGGACGACGAAGCCGGTGGCGACGCCAAGCTGCTCGCCGTGCCCATCGACAAGGTGCTGGGCATCTACACGCACTGGCAGAAACCTGAAGACATCAACCCGATGCGCCTGAAGGCCATCCAGCACTTCTTCGAGCATTACAAAGACCTCGAAGCTGGCAAGTGGGTCAAGGTCAAGGGCTGGGAAGGCCCCGACTCGGCCAAGGAAGAAATTCGCCGCGGCATCGCCGCTTACAAGCCCAGAGCCTGATTCGAGACTGAACGTTGTATGCGCATGCAGGGAGCTTCGGCTCCCTGTGTCGTTTCTGCGGCCGGGATGCCGGAACTTGGCTCCGCAACACCGCTCTACACTGAACTCTTTGCCTTTGCGAGCCCGCCCCATGCTGCGTCGATTCTTGTGTGCGAGCCTTGCGCTCGCCGCTTCGTTTTTTGTTCAGGCGGTTGTTGCGCAAAGCCTCCCTCCCGGGCTGGCACGTGTGCAGTCTGTTGAAGGTGTCACCGAGTACAAACTCGCCAACGGCCTGCAGCTGCTGTTGATTCCCGACGACTCCAAGCCCACCACCACGGTCAACATGACCTACCGTGTGGGCTCGCGCCACGAAAACTACGGCGAGACGGGCATGGCCCACCTGCTCGAGCACCTGCTGTTCAAGGGCACGCCCAAGCACCGCAACCTGCTGGGTGAATTCACCAAACGTGGCTTGGCCGCGAACGGCACCACTTGGCTCGACCGCACCAATTACTTTGCAAGCTTCTCGACCAACGACGACAACCTGAAGTGGTATCTCGATTGGCAAGCCGACGCCATGATCAACAGCTTCATCGCCCGCAAAGACCTCGACACCGAGATGACGGTCGTGCGCAACGAGATGGAGATGGGCGAGAACAGCCCCGACCGCATGCTGTTCGAGAAGACGCTGGCGACCATGTACCAGTGGCACAACTACGGCAAGAGCACGATTGGCGCACGCACCGACGTCGAGAACGTCGACATCCCGCGTCTTCAAGCCTTCTACCGCGAGTACTACCAGCCCGACAACGCCACGCTGATCGTCGCCGGCAAGTTCGAGCCCTCCAAGGTGCTGGCCTGGGTGGCGCAGTCATTCGGCAAGCTGAAGAAACCCACGCGCAAGCTGCCGGTGCAGTACACGCTCGATGCGGTGCAAGACGGTGAACGCAGCATCACCTTGCGGCGTGTGGGCGGTGTGCCGTTGCTGATGGCCGCGTACCACGTGCCGCCTGCGGCCCACCCCGACTACGCGGCGGTGGAGGCGATCAACCTCATCATGGGCGACACGCCTGCAGGCCGCTTGCACAAGCGCCTCACGGCCAAGCAGCTGGCCGCCGGCACCTTTGCATTTGCGCAAGGCCTTGCCGAACCGGGCTTCACCTTCTTCGGCGCACAACTGGCGCCCGGTCAAGACCCGGAAGCGGCGCGCGCAGAGATGCTGGCCACGCTGGAATCGGCCGCCGCGGCGCCGATCACCGACGAAGAACTCAAGCGCGCCCAGGCCCAGTGGGCCAAGAGCTGGGAACAGGCCTTCACCAACCCCGAGACGGTGGGTGTGGCCATGAGCGAATCGGTGGCGCAGGGTGATTGGCGTCTCTTCTTCCTGCAGCGCGACCGTGTGCGCGACCTGAAGCTCGTCGACGTGCAGCGGGTGGCCCAGCAGCACCTGCTGCCGGCGAACCGCACGCTCGGTGTGTATGTGCCGGTCGATCAACCCGTGCGCGCCCCGGCACCCGCCAAGGCGGACGTGGCGGCCGAGTTGAAGTCGTTCAAGCCGCAAGCGGCCGCTGCCGCAGTGGCGGCCTTCGAGGCGTCGCCGACCAACATCGACCGGCTCACACAGCGTTTCGAGCTGGGTGGCGTGAAGGTGGCGCTGTTGCCCAAGGGCGCGCGCGGTTCGGCCGTGCAAGCCACCTTGACGCTGCGCTTCGGCGATGAAAAAACCCTCTTCGGGCACGGAGAGGTGCCTGACGTGGTGGCCGCCATGCTCGACAAGGGCACGAGCACGCTGAATCGCCAGCAAATCCAGGACCGTCTCGACGCGCTCAAGACCGAGATGCGCATCAGCGGCGGGACAGGGCGTGTGACCGTAACCTTGTCGTCGCGCAAGGAGCATCTGCCTGACGCGATTGCGCTCGTGGGCGACCTGTTGCGCAACCCGGCGTTCCCGGCCGATTCGCTGGACGAACTCAAGCGCCAGGTGCTCGCTGACATCGAGCAGCAGCGCAAGGAGCCCGAGGCGGTGGCCGGCAATGCAATGGCGCGTCTGGGCAATCCTTATCCGCGCGGTGATGTGCGCTACGCCAGCAGCTTCGATGAAATGGTGAACGACGTGAAGGTGGTGACGCAGCCGCAGCTGCGCGCCTTCCACCAGCGCTTTTATGGCGCGGCCCGCGCTGAGTTTGGTGCCGCTGGCGACATGGACGTGGCCGCAGTGCGCGCCGCGCTGGAAAAAGCATTCACCGGCTGGCGCGCTGGCGAGGCCTATTCGCGCGTGCCGCAGCCTTTGCTGCCTGTCAAAGCGCAGCGTGTGATGCTCGCGACGCCCGACAAACAAAACGCCACCCTGCTGGTGCGGCAAAGCGTGGCGCTCTCCGACATCGACGCCGACTACCCCGCGCTGTCGATGGCCAATTACCTGCTTGGCTCGGGCGGGCAATCGCGCCTGTGGACGCGCATCCGCGAAACCGACGGCCTGTCGTACGACGTTCGCAGCACCGTCAACTGGAACAGCTATCAGCCGAATTCGGTGTGGCAGGCCAGCGCGATCTTCGCGCCGCAAAACCTGGCCAAGGTCGAGGCCGCCTTCAAGCAGGAGCTGACCCGCGCGTTGAAAGAAGGCTTCACCGAGAAAGAGCTGGTTGAAGGCAAGCGCGGCCTGCTGGCGTTTCGCCAGCTGTCGCGCGCGCAAGACGGCAACCTGGCCGCTGCCCTGGCCAACAACCTCGACCTCGGGCGAACTTTTGCGACCTCGGCGCGCGTTGATGAAGCGCTGGCCCAACTGACGCTCGACCGCGTCAACGCGGCCTTGCGCACCCACATCAAGCCCGACGGTTTCGTCAGCGTGATGGCGGGCGACTTCAAGCCTTGAAGGGGCGGCGCTCGTTCAGCTCGTCGAGGTAGCTCTCCATGCCCGCTCCCTCGCGCTCAAGGAACTCGGCCACCGCTTGGGCGAACTGCGGGTGGGCGAGCCAGTGTGCGGACCAGGTCTGGACCGGAAGCAGTCCACGTGCCATCTTGTGCTCGCCCTGCGCGCCGCCTTCAAAACGCTGGTAGCTCTGTGCGATGCACCAGGCCAGGGGCTGGTAGTAGCAGGCTTCGAAGTGCAGGCACGAGATGTGTTCGGTGGCGCCCCAATAGCGGCCGAAGGCGCTGCGGCGCGCGGGGTCGATTGCAATCAGCGAGGCGGCTACACGCTGCCCGTCTTTCCACGCGATGAAGAGCAGCCAGTGGTCTGCCATGGTGCCGGCCATGCGCGCAAAGAAGTCGCGTGTGAGGTAAGGCGACGAGTGGTGGGCGCGGTAAGTCAGTGTGTAGCAGCGGTAGAAAAAGTCCCAATCGGCTTCGCTGATCTGCGCGCCTTGCAAGGCAGTAAAGCTCACGCCAGCATCGCTCACACGCCGCCGCTCCTGCTGGATCTTCTTGCGCTTCTCGCGTTGCAGGCTGGCCAGGAACTCGGCGAAATCGGCATACGGCTCAGGTGTGCGGTTGACCCAGTGGAACTGCACCGTGCTGCGCATCATCCAGCCGGCGCTGCGGGCGGCGTGCTGGTCGGCTTCGTCGAGAAACAGCAGGTGGGCCGATGAGAATTTCGCCTGAAGCGCGAACTGTTTCATCGCTTCCAGCAAGGCGATGCGGGCCGACGCGTCGCGCGCCAGGAGGCGTGGGCCAGGCACCGGCGTGAAGGGCACTGCGCTCAGCAGCTTGGGGTAGTAGCGCAGGCCGTGGCGCTGGTAGGCGTCGGCCCAGGCCCAGTCGAACACGTACTCGCCGTAGGAGTGGGCCTTGAGGTACAGCGGGCAGGCGCCGATCAGTTGAGCGGCCTCAAACATCACTAGGAACTGCGGCTCCCAGCCGCTTGCATCCACCGCGCTGCCCGACTCGTGCATCGCCAGCAGGTACTCGTGGCGCATGAAGGGCGTGCTGCTGGGCTGCGCTTCGAGCAAAGCGTTCCACTGCGCGGCGTCCACTTGAGCGGGGTGGTCGATGACCCGAATGACATAATCGTTCGAGCCTTTTTCTTCACTCATATGCCATCAAATTCCACGGTCAAGGTCGCACTCGCGCAGATCAATGCCACGGTGGGGGATCTGGCCGGCAACGCCCGCAAGATCGTCGAGTTTTCGCGTCGGGCCCACGCGCAAGGTGCGCGTCTGGTGCTCACGCCCGAGTTGGCCTTGTGCGGCTACCCACCCGAAGACCTGCTGCTGCGCCCTGCGTTCATGCAGGCCTGCGCTCAGGCACTGGCCCAGTGCGCCGAGGCGCTGGCCGATCTGCCGGGTTTGCATGTGGTGGTGGGGCATCCGCATCAGTGGGGTGAGCGGGGTGATGTTAGGTCGAAGTCGCATGCGGTGCAGCAGCGCTACAACGCGGCCTCGGTGCTTGCAGGGGGCAAGATCATTGCCACCTACTGCAAGCGCGAGTTGCCCAACTACCAGGTGTTCGACGAACGACGCTACTTTGCTTCGGGGCGCGACGCGGGGCAGGGCGCGGTGGTGTTTGAAGTGGAAGGCCTGAAGTTCGGCCTCAACATCTGCGAAGACGCCTGGTTCGATGAACCGGCGCGTGCCGCCAAGGCTGCCGGTGCCGAGGTGCTGTGCGTCATCAACGCCTCGCCCTTCCACCTGGGCAAGGTGACCGAGCGCGAAGAGCGCATGGCCTTGCGCGCGCGTGATGTCGGCATGCCCTTGCTGTATTCGCACCTGACCGGTGGGCAAGACGAGGTGGTGTTCGATGGCGCCTCGTTCGCCCTCGATGCGCAGGGCAGGGTGGCGGCGCGTGCGTCTTTCTTCGAAGAGGCGTTGACGATCGTCGATGTGGGTCGCGATCACGTCAGCGGGCCGATCGCTCCGGTTCCGGAGATGGAAGCGCAGGCCTGGGGCGCCTTGGTCACCGGCGTGCGCGACTACATCGGCAAGAACGGCTTCCCCGGCATTCTGTTGGGTCTGAGCGGGGGCATCGACTCGGCGCTGGTGCTGGCGATTGCCGTTGATGCCCTAGGCCCCGAGAAGGTGCGCACCGTGATGATGCCTTCGCCCTACACCGCCGACATTTCCTGGATCGATGCGCGCGACATGGCGCAGCGGCTCGGCGTGCGCTACGACGAAATCTCCATCGTGCCGATGTTCGACGCCTTCAAGCAGAGTCTGGCCAGCGAATTTGCCGGTTTGAAGGAAGACACCACCGAAGAGAACATTCAGGCGCGCATCCGCGGAACCTTGCTGATGGCCTTGTCGAACAAGTTTGGTGCGATCGTGCTGACCACCGGCAACAAGAGCGAGATGGCCACCGGCTACTGCACGCTCTATGGCGACATGGCGGGTGGTTTTGCGGTGATCAAGGACGTGGCCAAGACGCTCGTGTACCGCCTTGCCGTGTGGAAAAACGCGCAGGGTGCCGAGGTGATCCCCCAGCGCATCATCACGCGACCCCCGTCGGCCGAGCTGCGGCCCGACCAGAAAGACCAGGACAGCCTGCCGCCCTATGAGGTGCTCGACGGCATCTTGCAGCGCTACATGGAAGACGACCAGGGTCTCGACCAGATCATTGCCGCGGGTTTTGCGGCGGCCGATGTGGAGCGAGTCACCCGGCTCATCAAGATCAACGAATACAAGCGGCGCCAGGCGCCGATCGGCATTCGCATCACCCACCG
>JACMKJ010000428.1 GCA_014380155.1 Rhizobacter sp.
ATGGTGGCCGACCTCGACACCGCGCGCGCCAAGGCGGTGGTGGGCGACTCGGCCGAGGTGGTGGCCGATGCACGCCAGGTGATTGCCAACCCGAACATCGACATCGTCATCGAGCTGATCGGCGGCTATGGCATCGCCAAGGCGCTGGTGATGGAAGCCATTGCGGCGGGCAAGCACGTGGTCACGGCCAACAAGGCGCTGCTCGCCGTGCACGGCACCGAGATCTTTGCCGCAGCACACGCCAAGGGCGTGATCGTCGCCTTCGAAGCGGCGGTGGCCGGTGGCATCCCCATCATCAAGGCGCTGCGTGAAGGCCTGACCGCCAACCGCATCGAGTGGATCGCCGGCATCATCAATGGCACCACCAATTTCATCCTGTCGGAAATGCGCTCCAAGGGACTCGACTTCGAGGTGGTGCTCAAAGAGGCGCAGAGGCTCGGTTATGCCGAAGCCGACCCCACCTTCGACATCGAAGGCGTGGACGCCGGCCACAAGGTCACGATCATGAGCGCCATCGCTTTTGGTGTGCCGGTTCAGTTCGACAAGGCGCACGTGGAAGGCATCACCAAGCTGCAGGCGGCCGACATCACCTACGCCGAGCAGCTGGGCTACCGCATCAAGCTCTTGGGCATCACCAAGCGCCGTGACACCGGGATCGAGCTGCGCGTGCACCCAACGCTGGTGCCGAGCAAGCGCCTGATCGCCAACGTCGAAGGCGCGATGAACGCCGTGGTGGTGCAGGGCGACGCCGTGGGCACCACGCTGTATTACGGCAAGGGCGCCGGGTCCGAGCCCACCGCCTCGGCGGTGATCGCCGATCTGGTCGACATCACCCGCCTGCACACCGCCGACCCCGACCACCGTGTGCCGCACCTGGCCTTCCAGCCGGGCCAGCTCGCCAACACGCCCATCCTGGGCATGGACCAGGTCGTGACCGCCTTCTACCTACGCCTTCAGGTCGCAGACCAGGCTGGCGTGCTGGCGCGCATCACCGGCATCCTGGCCGAGCGCGGCATCTCGATCGATGCGCTCTTGCAGCGCGAGTCGGCCGAGGGCGAAGCGCAGACCGACGTGATCATCCTGACGCACGACACCATCGAAGGTGAGATGAACCAGGCCATCGCGCAGATGCAGGCGCTGCCGACGGTGCTCGCGCCCATCGTGAAGATCCGCAAGGAAGAACTCAGTTGAAGTACATCAGCACCCGCGGCGACAAGACGCCCCGCGGCTTCTCCGACATCCTGCTCGAAGGCCTGGCCCCCGATGGCGGCCTGTACCTGCCCACCCACTACCCGATGGTGCCGCGCGCCACCCTGGCGCAGTGGAGCAAGTTGTCGTATGCCGACCTGGCCTTCGAGGTGCTGTCGCTCTTCATTGACGACATTCCCGCGAATGACCTCTACGAAATCGTCCACCGTACTTACACGCCCGCTGTCTTCGGCACGCCCGAAATCGCGCCGTTGAAGACGCTGCAACCCGGCCTCTACCTCGAAGCCCTGTCCAACGGCCCCACGCTGGCCTTCAAGGACATGGCCATGCAGCTGCTCGGTAACCTGTTCGAATACGAACTGGCCCGCCGTGGCGAGACGCTCAACATCCTGGGTGCCACCTCGGGCGACACCGGCAGCGCCGCCGAGTACGCGATGCGCGGCAAGAGGGGTGTCAACGTTTTCATGCTGTCGCCCAAGGGCCGCATGAGCGCCTTCCAGCAGGCGCAGATGTTCAGCCTACAAGACGCCAACATCCACAACATCGCAATCGTTGGTGTTTTCGACGACTGCCAAGACATCGTCAAGGCGGTGTCCAACGATCTCGAGTTCAAACGCCGCCACAAGATCGGCACCGTCAACTCCATCAACTGGGCGCGCCTCTTGGCCCAGGTGGTGTATTACTTCGCCGGCTACTTCCAGGCGACTTCGCCCGACGCCCCCGGGCGCGCCGGCATGGAATCGCGCCGCATGGGCCTGGACTCGCGGCTGATGGGCCTGGACGGCGACAAGTCGCAGCTCGACGAGCGGGTGAGCTTCGCGGTGCCCTCGGGCAACTTCGGCAACATTTGCGCCGGCCACGTGGCGCGCATGATGGGCTTGCCGATCAAGCGCCTGGTGCTGGCCACCAACGAAAACCGCGTCCTCGACGAGTTCTTTCGCACCGGCATCTACCGCCCGCGGGCGAGCGCCGAAACCTTCGAAACCTCCAGCCCGTCGATGGACATTTCCAAGGCGAGCAACTTCGAACGCTTCGTGTTCGACCTGCTCGGCCGCGACGGCGATCGCACGCGCGAGATGTTCAAGGCGCAGCTGGAAAAGCAAGGCTTCTTCCAGCTCAGCCCGGCCGAGTTCGCACGCATCTCGGTCTATGGTTTCCAGTCGGGCCACAGCACCCACGCCGACCGCCTGGCCACCATTCGGAGAACCTGGGAGGCCAATGGCTTGATGATCGACACGCACACCGCCGACGGCCTGAAGGTCGCGCGCGAGCACCTGGAGCCCAGCGTGCCGATGATCGTGCTCGAGACGGCCTTACCGGCCAAGTTTGCCGAGACCATCGTGGAAGCCCTGGGCCGTGAGCCCGATCGCCCTGCCGCGCTGCGAGGCATCGAAGCCTTGCCCAAGCGTTTCAAGGTGATGACGGCCGACGCGGCGGCGGTGAAGAGCTACATCACCGAGCACATGTGAGCATGAAGGTCATCGGCTTCAGTGGCTACTCCGGCTCGGGCAAGACGACGCTGATCGAGCCCTTGATCGGCTGTCTGAAGGCCGCGGGTCAGCGGGTCTCGGTGATCAAGCATGCGCACCATGCCTTCGACATCGACCACGAAGGCAAGGACTCGTGGCGCCACCGGCGAGCCGGGGCTTTCGAGGTGGTGGTGGCCTCGAACAAGCGCCTGGCCAAGATCCGTGAGTACGAGGTGCAGGCCGACCCCACGGTGCACCAGCTGCTGGCCGAGCTGTCGGATTGCGACTGGGCGCTGGTCGAGGGCTTCAGGCATGCCGACCTGCTGCGCATCGAAGTCTGGCGCGCCGAGACCGGCGAGGCTGCGCACTACCCGCATGACCCCTTCATCGTCGCGGTCGCTACCGACGAGCCGCAGAATTTGCCCGTGCCCACCGGCCTGCCGGTCTTGAGCCTGAGCGACGTGCAGTCGGTGGCCGACTTCCTGATGGCCAACCCGAGCCGCTATGAATACTCCTCGCCCTTCGACGCTGCTGACGCTTGACGAGGCCCTGGCCCGCCTGCTTGGCGCCGTGCAACCCCTGACCGCCAGCGAGACCGTGTCGACCTTCGACGCGCTGGGTCGCGTGTTGGCGAGCGAGGTGCGCTCGCTGGTCGACGTGCCGTCAGCCGACAACAGCGCGATGGACGGTTATGCGATGCGCGCCAGTGACGTCCCGGCAACCGGCACGCTGTTGCCTGTGAGCCAGCGCATTCCCGCCGGTGTGGTGGGCGCCGCTTTGAAGCCGGGCACCGCTGCCCGCATCTTCACCGGCGCTTTGCTGCCCGAAGGCGCCGATGCGGTGGTGATGCAGGAACAATGTGAGGCGCTCGATGGCGCGGTGCGTGTCAACACCGTGCCGGCCACGGGCCAGTCGGTGCGTCGCCGGGGCGAAGACCTGTCGCACGATGCCATTGCGTTGCCACGCGGCACCCGCCTCACGCCGCAGGCGTTGGGCCTGGCGGCAACGGCTGGCGCCGCCACCCTCACGGTGACCCGCCGTCCACGGGTAGCGCTGTTCTCCACCGGCGACGAGTTGGCCATGCCCGGCGAGCCGCTGAAGCCGGGCGCCATCTACAACTCCAATCGCTTCACGCTGCGCGCGCTGATCCTGTCGCTGGGTTGTGAATGCACCGACCTCGGCATCGTGCCCGACCAGCTCGACGCCACGCGCGCTGCCTTGCGCACGGCAGCGCAGGGCCATGACGTGATCGTCACCAGCGGCGGTGTGTCGGTGGGTGAAGAAGACCACCTCAAGCCGGCTGTGCAGGCCGAGGGAGAGCTCAACCTGTGGCAGATCGCCATCAAGCCCGGCAAGCCGCTGGCCTTTGGCAGCGTGCGGCGTGCCAAAGGCGATGCCATGGAAGAGAAGGCCTGGTTCGTCGGCCTGCCCGGCAACCCGGTGTCGAGCTTCATCACGTTCTTGCTGGCGGTGCGGCCCTTGTTGCTGCACCTGCAGGGCGCGTCGGTCTTGCAGCCGGTGGGCATGCCGATGCGGGCTGATTTCGACTGGCCCCGCGCCGACAAACGCCGCGAGTTCCTGCGCGTTCGGCGCAACGAGCAAGGCGGCCTGGACCTCTTCACCAACCAGGGTTCTGGTGTGCTGACCTCCACCGTGTGGGCCGATGGTGTGGTCGACAACCCGCCGGAGACCCCCATCCGCGCCGGCGACAGCGTGCGGTTCATTGCCTTGGCGGAGTGGGTGGCATGAAGATCCAGCTGCGTTACTTCGCTTCGCTGCGTGAGGCCCTGGGCACGGGCGAAACCATCGAGGCCATCGAAGGCAGCACCGTGGGCCAACTGCGCGACACCTTGATCGCGCGCGGCGCCCCGCATGCCCAGGCTTTGGCGCGTGGCCGCGCGGTTCGCACGGCGCTCGACCAGGTGCTGTGCAACGAAAGTGTCGTCTTGCACGACGGCGCCGAACTGGCGTTCTTCCCGCCCGTCACAGGCGGTTGAGGGCCTCGGGCAAGGCGCCTGCACATGAGATCTGCGCAATGAAATTGACGAGGCGGAGCAGTCCAACTGCCCTCGAACCTCTTAGGACGAGTTGCCGCCTTAAAGCCCCGCGTTTTTGATACGCGCATACTGGCTCGAAACCCCCTCGCTGCGAGATTTGCTCATGTACCAGTTCCTTGCAAACAACCGACAGGAGCTCATCGAGCGCTGTCGCGCCAAGGTTGCGCTGCGGGAGAAGCGTGGCGCATCCCGTGAACAGCTTGAGAACGGAGTACCGCTTTTTCTGGATCAGCTCACCCGAACTTTGCACGCTGAGGAAGAAGGGAAAGTTGGAGTCAGCTTGCGCATCTCGGGCCCGACCGGAGGTGACGCGCATGCGCTGTCTGAAATAGGAACGAGCGCTGCCGCGCACGGCAGGGTGCTCCTCGGGCTTGGTTTTACCGTCGATCAGGTCGTTCATGACTACGGCGACCTCTGCCAAGCGATCACAGATCTCGCCGTAGAGCGAGACGCACCGTTTTCCGTCGACGAGTTCCGCACGCTGAATCGCTGCCTGGACAACGCCATCGCGGACGCAGTGACCGAGTTCGCCAAGCAGCGCGACATCGACATTGCTGGCGAGCATGCCGCGGCCGAAACGCAGCGTCTGGGTTTCCTGGTGCACGAATTGCGGAATCATCTTTCGGCGGCATTGATGGCGTTCCGGGCACTTGAGACCGGAACGCTTGCCGTCGGTGGCTCGACCGGTGGTGTCGTCAAGCGGGCGCTGGCCGCGATGAGGGCGTTGGTCGATCAATCGATCGCGACTGTTCGCCCTGCAGGCGGTGAGCCCGCGCTCGAAACCTTCTCTGTCGCGGCCTTCATCGCCGACGCGAAGATCTCCGCGCTGCTCTACGCCGCGACCCGCCAATGCACACTGCACGTGGCTGCGGTCGACCCTCTGTTGTCCATCACCGGCAATCGCATGCTGCTGGCAGCGGCGCTGACAAACCTGCTGCAAAACGCCTTCAAGTACACCCACCCTCACAGCCTGGTGACACTCAGTGTCAAGGAACAGGGTGACCGCATATTGATTGCCGTACAGGATCACTGTGGGGGTCTTCCACCGGGAGCAGCGGCGGCCATGTTCAAGCCGTTTGCGCAAGTGAGCAGCGACCGGAGCGGCCTGGGCCTCGGTCTGTCCATCGCGCTCAGGAGCGTGGAGGAAGACGGTGGCAAGCTGACGGTTCAAGATTTGCCAGGGACGGGCTGCATCTTCTCAATCGATCTCCCGCGCGCGCCGCTGGGCTGATCCCATCTCGCAGATCGCAAGGCGCGCCTTTCGGCGCGCCTTGGTTGCTAGGTGGTCTCGTCGGCCGGAACGGCGAAGCTGTCCGGAATGCTCAAGGGCTCGGAAGTTTCGTCACTTTCGCCCAGGCTCTGCAAGAAGCTGACGAAAGCACCCACGCTGACACCTGCACTCTCTGGCACGGCTGTGCTGGCGGGGGTGGTGCTGTCGTTGCTCGAACAAGCTCCCAGACTCAGAACGGCGAACCCGATTGCGGTGGCCAGGTACTTTGAAGTGGTCTTCATGTGAATCTCACGGGTAGACCGTGCCGGTGGCGGCGGTCGGGTTCAGGTTGCCAGGCAACGGAGTTGTCATGTACGGGAAGGTGACGCCATAGTTGGCGGCCGTCTTGCGCACGCCATCGGTCAGCGCCAGGCCGCCTGCTGGGGCAG
>JACMKJ010000039.1 GCA_014380155.1 Rhizobacter sp.
CCGCGCGACCACTGCGTCGCCACAGGCCCACGATCGCCACGCCCGCGACCCACGCAAACATGGTCACGTGCAAGCCGCTGATGCTCATCAGGTGGGCCACACCGGTGGTGCGAAATAGCTGCCAGTCGTCGCGCTCGATGGCGGACTGATCGCCAACCGCCAGCGCGGCCAGCACGCCGGCGGCGCGTGGGTCGCTCACCGTGGCGTCGATCGCATCACGCACCCGCTGGCGCAGGCGGTCCACGGGGTGACCCGCACTTTTCTCAATCAACTGCGGGGCTGACTTGTCGTTCGCACGTACATAGCCCGTCGCACGCAATCCTTGCTCGAACAGATAGAGCTCGTAGTCAAACCCATCGGGGTTCACGTTGCCATGTGGCTGGCGCAAGCGCACGGTGAAGCGCCAGCGCTGGCCCGCTCGCAACAACTGCTGCGGCTCGCTCAGGTCGGCGTCTTCATGCCAGCCGGCATACCAGCCCAGCGACACCCGGCTCGGCAGTCGGACCACCTCGCCGTTCAGACGCGCTTCTTCGATCTCGAAGCGAAAACGCAACCCGACAGCCGACTGCTGCGGCAAGCCCCCCACCACGCCGACCACTTGCAGGTCTTGCCCTTCGAGCGAATGCGGCAGCGCATCGGCCAGGCGCTCGCTCGCCCGCCAACCCGAGGCACCCCCGCCCATCGCGAGCGCAGCCAGCAGCGCCAGCAACCGCACGCGCGGCCAACGCCAGGCCACGGCGATGCAAACAAGCCCGCCGGCCAGGCACAACAGGTAGGCCCACAGCGGCAGCAAGGTTCGCTCTTGCAACTGCAGCGCCACGCCGAGCAGCCAGGCCAAACCCATGCCGGCCATGCGCCATGCTTGGTCTTTTCCTCCCATGGCCGCAGTGTAGGATTTGCGCCTCTTGATTCCCGGTGCTTGTGATGTCTGTCTACGATCGTTTGAAGTCTCTCGGCATTGAGCTGCCGCCCGTGGCGATTCCGGCGGCGGCCTACGTGCCTTACGTGCGCACAGGCAAGCTGGTGTTCATCTCCGGCCACATCGCCAAGCGCGACGGCAAACCCTGGGTCGGCCAGCTGGGCCGCGACACCGACACCGCCACCGGCAAACAAGCCGCACGCGCCATCGCGATCGACCTGCTCGGCACGCTGCACGCAGCGGTGGCCGACTTGAACGAGGTGGAACGCATCGTCAAGGTGATGAGCCTGGTCAACAGCACACCCGATTTCACCGAGCAGCACCTGGTGACCAACGGCTGCAGCGAGTTGCTCGCCGAGGTGTTCGGGGCCAAGGGCGCACATGCCCGCAGCGCCTTCGGCGTGGCGCAGATCCCGATGGGCGCCTGCGTCGAGATCGAGTTGATCGCCGAAGTCCGATGAGGGCCCTGCTGCAGCGGCCGGCGTTGCTGCTGATCGGCATCGCCTTGCTGAGCATCGCCTCGGTGGGCACCGCGCTCGTGTCGCAACACGTCTACGGCATGGAGCCCTGCCCCTGGTGCATCTTGCAGCGGGTGATCTTCATCGCCATCGCGCTCGTCTGCCTGATCGGCTTCTTCGCGAAGCGCCTGGCCGGCGCGCTGGTGCTGCTGCTCGCGCTGTGCGGTGTGGCTGCAGCCCTGTGGCAGCACTTCAAGGCCGCAGCCTCGTCGTCGTGCGCGATGACGTTGGCCGACAACATCGTGAGCGCGATGAAGCTCGACAGCCTGTGGCCCGATGTCTTTCTGCCACGCGCCAACTGCGCCGATGCGGCAGTCTCTCTGGTCGGCGTGCCCTACGAGTTCTGGAGTCTGGCGATGTTTGTGCTGCTGGGTGTGGCCGGCGGGTGGCTGGCGCGCCGGCGCTGAGAACACCGGCGCTTTGCAAGCCGCTTCGTCTACTGACCCTTCGGGGCTTCAGCAGGAGCGGCGACAGTTCGCTCGCTTTCGCACGCTGCGCCAGAAGACGCCGAACGCGGGACCGACATCAACCAGCCCCTCAAGGTCTTGAGGAGAATGCGGTCGCAACGCTCGCTGAGGAGCGCGGCGCGCTCCATCCGTTCACTCCCACCCTCTGGATAACGGATGGTCTTTTGAACCAGTTCGGCGGTGTGGGGCCCCTTCGCCAATTCGGCCAGCACCAGATCCATCGATTCGGCAAAGAGGCTTGCACTTTCTTGTCGGAGCGCGCGACCGTCTTCAGCCGACCAGAGGTTCAGCAAGGCGGTTTTGTCCTCATGCGCCGGGCGAGGCAATGACACCACGCGAACGACGTTTTGGTAGAGCACCACCGCCGGAGCCTCGGGTGAACGAATCGCAATGGCGTTGTCGAGCACCAACGCCCGTTCGTCCTGCGTCATCGAGAACACCGGCACGGTTTCAATGACCCACTCACCCTGCGCCACCTCCGTGGCGCCGAGCAGTTTCTTGCCAGCACCCCGCGTGGTCTTCGCGATGCCTTGCTCGAACAAGGCCCCGTGGCCGATCTTCTCCAGCACGGGTTGGTAAGGCAGCAAGACCTTGTCGGCCTCGGCACGGATCTCGGCCTTCTTCTTTTCCTGCGCCGAATCCGCAATCAACCCGTGGGTGAGCACGGCAGCGAACAAGCCGATCAGGTTCGGCGCGGGGTAAAGAATGCCCATGCTGCCGATGCCGGCCTTCTCGAAACTGACCATGCCACGGTAGGCCACCTTGTCATCCACCGGGGTTCGCACGCGCCATGCGGTCGTGTCGGGTACGGCCTGCGACACCACCCCCGGCGCCGGCGCTTCGTCAGCGCCCTGCGCCAGCGGCGCAAGGGCGAGCAACAGCATCCAGCACGCCGAGCGGGAGGCTCGCACCAAGCTGCGCGTCAGCATCTCACTGCTCGGTAAAAGGCTTCACGAACTCGTCTTTGCCCATTTCGAGCACCTGAAAATAGGCGTTCGTCAGGCCAGGGAACTTGGGCGGCTCGTCCCAATTGCCATCGGCGGCACGCGTCACGCGCACGGGCTTGAACCACTCGTAGGTGTTGTTGCTGAGATTGACGAGATAGCCTGCGCCGTCCAGCACGCTCAGCGGCGCCCCCGTGGGGATGTAGCCGGAGTAAGTGCGTTCCATGCCGACGGCTTTGATTTCGATGACAAGAAGCTTGTCGAGGCCGTGCTTTTTCTGAAGTGAAGAAAAGTCCTTGCTCGCGAGGTTCGGGCCCTTGGTGGCTGCATCGGGCAGGCTTGCCAAGTCCAGAGGAGCCTCGATCACGGTCACATCCTTGGCCTTCTTGCCGAGCGCGGCCGCCACCTGGTTCTTGAGCTTGGGCAGGTCTTCGTGAGGCAGTGTCTTGGTGTGCGCCGACAGCGATGAATTGGCAATCGATGCCGCCGCAAGACACAACAAGCATCCCGCGCCGGGAAGGTTCATGTTGACGGGTGGCAGTGCTGTCATCACGACACCAATGCGAGCCGTGTTGTTCAGGGTGGTGCCTGTCAGCGGAATCGGTGTTTGCGGTGGCGCAACACAGCCGGTCAAGGCAACAACGAATGCCGCGGCTGCGGCTTTTGCAATGAATCGCATGGGATCTCCCTCGGTTAAGAATCTATTTCTGCCCAGATTTTCACCCGAAGCTTTCTCATCCAACAAGTCTGATTGCCACGCCACGTGGCGAGCACGCATCAGCTGGGTCTGAGTTGCAGCATCCAACAATCACGCTGGTATTCGCAATGTTCGCGCAGTAAGCTCCAACGACTCAATCGTCAAGGAACAGACCATGTGGCAGCACTGGAACTCGTTCTGGGCCCCCGGGCCCGGTGACCCACCCGCCGTCGACGACCCCGCGTTGTGGCGTGCCCCCTGGAGCACCGAGCAGGCGATTGCGCTGCAAGCCCGCCAGTGGGAAACCTTGTTGAGCGCCAGCCGCTCCTGGTGGACGATGCTGTTGTCTGCCTGGCCCGTGGCGCCTGCATGGCCCATGCCGAGCTGGGCAGCGCCGGGCTTGAGCCCGGTTGCCGCAGCGGGCATCGAGCCATTGGTCCCTGAACCTGAGGCAAGGCCGCGCGCCGCGAGCCCGCGCAAGCGCGCGCCAGCACGCAAACGCTGATCTTCAGACGAAGCTCAGGCCATCGCTTCGGCGATGCTGCGTGACACCTTTGGCGGGCCGTCACCGATGTGCAGCGCCAGGCGGCGGTTGCGCAGCGCCACGTCATAGGCCGTCACGCGGTCGAAGCGGCGCAGGTGTTCGACCCATGATTCGTCGAGCATCTGCTCGATGTAGCGACCGGGGGTGGCCACGTCGCGAAAGATCTCGCACGACAAGGCGCCCTGGCGCAGGCGGCTGCTGCGGGTTTCGCGCATCACGGCATGGAATTCATCCGCCCGGCTCGGGTCGATGAAGTACTCGATGGAGGTCAGCACCGGGCCCTCATGGCCTTCGATGCCCACGGGCATGTCGGGAGCCTTCCAGGCCTGAGAGGGTGTCAGGTCTTCGTTGTCCATCCGCCCCCGGTCGCTGAAGCGGCAGATCGCGGTCAACAACACGGCGCCGCCGATGGCGGCGATCACGATGCTCGTGCGCACGTCGGTGAAGGTGGCCACCTGCCCCCACACCGCCGCGCCGATGCCGCCGCCGCCCATCAGCGCCATCTGGTAGATCGACATGCCGCGTGCGCGCACCCAGTTGGGCAGCGCCATCTGCGCCGACACCGCCAGCGAGTTGGCCACCGAGATCACCGCCATGCCGTTGAGCACCATCGCCGGTGCGGCCACCCACATGTTGGGCGCGAAAGCCACCACCAGCATCGAGGCGGCCTGCAAGAGGGCGCCGTTGCGCACCAGCACGTCACCGGCCATCACCGCGCGGATGCGCGGCATGGCCAAGGCGGCGACCACCGCGCCACAGCCCATCGACGCCAGCAGCAAGGTGAAGGCGCCTGCACCGCCGCCCGGCAACTGCTTGGCCACCAGCGGAAGCAGCGAGGTGAGCGCAATCGCCTGGAGGAAGAAGGCCGAGATGCGCAACAAGATGGCGCGCATCGGCGCCGATTCGCGCACGTATCTAACGCCCACGCGGATGGCGCCGAAAAAACGCTCCGCCGGCAAGGCACTCACCTTCGGCTGGGTGCGCCAGCGCATGATCACGAAGCCGCAGATCACCGACAACACCGCGTTCAGTGCAAACACATACGCACTGCCGAGACTGGCGATCAACGCGCCCGCCAGGATGGGCCCGAAGATGCGCGAGGTGTTCATCGCGATGCCATTGAGGGCCAGCGCCGCCGGCAGCTGAGCCTTGGGGATCAGCTCGGGGATCACCGCTGAAAACACCGGCCAGCGCATCGCCAGGCCAATGCCGTTGGCGAAGGTCAGCAACAGCAGCAGCGGCGCGCCCATCTGCCCGCTCAAGGTGACGACACACATCAGCACGCCCACCGTCGCCACCCAGAATTGCGTGAAGATGAAGTACTTGCGGCGATCGAGGATGTCGGCCAGCGCACCGCTGGGCATGCCCAGGAAGAACACCGGCAGCGTGGACGCCGACTGCACCAGCGCCACCATCATCGGCGAGGTGGTGAGCGAGGTCATCATCCAGGCCGCCGCCACGTCGTTCATCCACATGCAGACGTTGGCGGTGAGCCAGACGGCCCACAGCATGCGA
>JACMKJ010000429.1 GCA_014380155.1 Rhizobacter sp.
CCGGGCCGCAGCGGGCGGCGTGGGTGAAGTGGTCGACCGCACGCGCCAGCGCGCGGTGCAGTTCGGTGGCGTGGTGGTCGATCGCCACGCTATCGTTGGCGCGCAGCGATTCGCCCAGCGACGCGAGCTGGGTTTCCACCGCGGCGAGCGTGGTTTCGAGTTCAGGGCTAGCCGTGATCGGGGCTGGCGTGTTCATGGTCGGGTTCACCAGGGGTGAGCTGTGCGCTGGAGAGGCCAACACCTTCAGTGTTGTGCCTTGCCCAGCACTTCGTGTGCGTTGGCGATCAGCCGGTCGGCGATCTTCTCGGCGTTGATTTCGAACTTGCCGTCGCTGATGGCTTGCGTGATGCGCGCCACCTTGTCGGCGTCAAATTCCGAGTTGGCGCCAGTCGACAGCAACGATGCAGCCGTGTTGGACAACTCGACCTTCGCGCTCGGGTCGGTGGTGGCGCCAGCCTTGTCCGGGGCCTTGGCGGCTTCGGCGGGCTGGTTGCGCGCCGGGCCAACGGGGCCGACGTTTGCGGGTTTGTCTGCGGGATTGCCGATTTTCATCATGTACTCCTTGGGCCGGGACAGGGCCCGAACCTTTCAACATGGACGGTGTATCGGCCCGTCCGGCGCTGGACTTTAGGTTTTTCTTCAGGAATTTGCACCCCCAGGCGGCGCTGGCGCCGCCGCCCCCCGAGGGGGGTCAAGAAAACTCGGGAGCGGCCCTTCGTTTCCTTGTGAGTGCACCACCTAATTTTCACAATGCGATCTCCAGCTGGCGCTCCGCCACCGGCATGCCCGACACCACGCGCCCGCTCTCGGTGCGCACACGGGCCGGCTGCCCTTCCATCCCGGCCGTGACGGCTTCACCCGACCCGGCCACCGCAAAACCTTGACCCGCCACGCGGATCTGCACCCGCTCGCCAGCCGCAAACCACTGGCGCGCCTTCAAGCTGCGCTCGCGCAGGCTTTGGCCGGGAGTGAGCGCTGTCGCCAGGGTGCGGCCGAGCAGCAGGCTCAGGTCGGTCACCGGCGGGTTCAATGTGTCTTCGGCCAGATTGATCTCGGCTTGACGGAAATCGCCCGACGCCAGCACGTGGCCGGCGGGCAAGGCCGCGGTTGAGACCATCGCCGGGCCGAACACGTTCACCGTGATCGGCAAGTAAACGCTCCAGGGTGTGACGCCTTTCACACAACGCAGACCGACGCGGGTTTTGCCCCACAGGCGCACGCCGTTGGGCAGGAAGGGCTGCACCTGATCGCAGGCGCCAAGGCGCAAGCGCGGGTCGAGCCGGCCGGTGCTCACTTCGACACGCGGCATGCCGGTGCCGGTGAGCTTGGCCATCACGAACTGGCGCGCTTGTTCTATCAGTGGGTCGGTCTGCGCATGCACGCTGCCCGCCAAGGCGCACAGCCAGGCGATGAGCAGCGAACGCAGCAGGGGCAGGGTCTTTTCCACGCTGCCACTTTAGAGGGGAGGCCCGCCAGACCAGGCCCTGAATTGACCAAGAAAGGGGCTGCTATTCCCGCTTATGTTTTGAAACATGCTGCCCACAATCCTTTCACATCACCCCATGGGTTTTTGGGACACGCAACATGTTGGACCGCCTCACCAGCTCACTCGACTTTCACGGCCAGGCCCTGAGCCTGCGCTCGGAACGGCAACGCCTGATCGCGAGCAACATCGCCAACGCCGACACGCCGGGCTACGTGGCCCGCGACATGGATTTTTCTGCCGCCTTGCGCCAGGCCACCGGCCAGATGCAAGGTGCCACGGCGCTGGCAGCCAGCCAGCCGGGCCACATCGGTGGTGGCGGCACGGCCTCGGCCGCGCAAGCCCACCTTGTGTACGCCACACCCAGCCAGACCAACCTCGACCGCAACACGGTCGACATGGACCGCGAGCGCGCCAACTTCGCCGACAACTCGGTGCGCTACGAAGCCACCCTGCGCTTCATCAACGGCAACGTGCGCACGATGCTCGATGCCATCCGAGGTCAATCATGAGCATGTTCCAGATTTTCAATGTCTCTGGCAGCGCCGTGAGTGCGCAGAGCCAACGCCTCAACGTCGTCGCCTCCAACCTGGCCAACGCCGACACCGTGGCCGGCCCCGATGGGCAGGCTTACAAGGCGCGGCAGGTCACGTTTCAAACCGAGCTGATGGGCAAGACCGGCCAGATCGGTGACGCAGGCACCGCTGGTGTGAAGGTCAGCAACATCAGCGAAGACCAGACCCCGGGCCGCCGTGTGCACGACCCCAAGCACCCGAGCGCCGACGCCGAAGGCTACGTGACCTACAGCAACGTGAATGCGGTCGAGGAGATGGTCAACATGATCTCGGCCTCGCGCTCGTACCAGAACAACATCGAAGTCATGAACACGGCCAAGACGCTGCTGCTCAAGACGCTGCAGATGGGTCAGTGACCCTGAACTGACAAGGACACACCATGCCCGTCACCAACGTTCAATCGACCTACGCCGCGCTCAACGAGAAGAGCAGCGTCGTCACCGCCAACGAGGCCGGCAGCGCCGACCGCTTCTTGAAGCTGCTGGTCGCGCAGATGCAGAACCAGGACCCGCTGGCCCCGATGGACAACGCCCAGGTCACCAGCCAGATGGCGCAGATCAACACCGTCACCGGCATCGAAAAACTCAACACCACCGTGCAAGGCCTGCAAGGCAACTTTGTGCAGATGCAGGCGCTGCAAGGCGCGGCTCTGGTCGGGCGCGACGTGGTCGTGCCGGGCAACAAGATGGACATGGACAACGGCGTGGGCGTGGGCGGTTTCGAGCTCAACAGCGCTGCCGACAACGTGCGCGTCGAAGTGCTCGGCCCCGGCGGCCATGTGCTCGACACGCTGGACCTCGGTGCCCAGACCGCCGGCATGCACAGCTTCGACTGGACGGCCGGTGCCAATGCCGCAGCCACGGGCGTGACCTTTCGCGTGTCGGCCACCAGCGGCAGCGTGAAGCTCGAAGCGACCGCGCTGATGCGCGACCGCGTCGAAGCCGTCAACACCTCGGGCGACACCCTTCAGCTTGAGCTGCAGAAGGCCGGCAACGTGGCCTACAGCCAAGTCAAAGCCTTCAACTGATTCCTGCTTCTTACAAGGACACCCCATGAGCTTCCAACAAGGTCTTTCCGGTCTGAACGCAGCGAGCAAGAACCTCGATGTGATCGGCAACAACATTGCCAACGCCAACACCTACGGTGCCAAGTCGTCGCGCGCCGAGTTCGGCGACATGTACGCCGCGGCGCTGGGCGCGGGCGGCAGCAGCAGCATCGGCATTGGCGTGAACCTGCAGGCGGTGACGCAGCAGTTCAGCCAGGGCAACATCACCACCACCGCCAACGGCATGGACCTCGCCATCAACGGC
>JACMKJ010000430.1 GCA_014380155.1 Rhizobacter sp.
CCTGCTGCCTCCCCCGCCCCTGCTCCGGCCCCCCGCGCCACCGTCGCCGCGGGTGACGACTGGGAAACCTTCTGAGCGTTCTTTCACGGTTCTGTGAGCCAGACCCCAAATGGCTCACTCTTTCCGCCCACATTCACCCTTCAGTTCGCGGCCAAACGGCCGATAGTCTGAGCAAGCAAAGCCAACTGGCACCCTTCCGAGAGGATTTCACATGGACATGATTCACGAAGCCGCCCACGTCGCCCGCCACGAGGCCGCGCGTGCCGCACTGGCCGCCCAGTCGGGCAGCGAGTTCCTGACCTTCCGCCTGGGTGCGGAAGAGTACGGGATCGACATCCTCAAGGTGCAGGAGATCCGCTCCTACGAAGTGCCCACCCGCATCGCGAATGCACCCCAGTTCGTCAAGGGTGTGGTCAACCTGCGTGGCGTGATCGTGCCGATCGTCGACCTGCGCCTGAAGCTCGGTTGCGAAACTGCCGAGTACAACAGCTTCACCGTGGTGATCGTGCTCAACGTCAAGGGCCGCGTGGTCGGCGCTGTGGTCGACTCGGTCTCCGACGTGCTCGAACTCTCGGCCGAATCCATCAAGCCCGCGCCCGAAATGGCCTCGGCGGTGGACACCAGCTTCATCACCGGCATCAGCAGCGTCAACGACCGCATGCTGATCATGATGGACATCGAATCGCTGATGGCCAGCCCCGACATGGGCTTGATGGACAGCGCGCACTGACGCACCAACACGCTGGAGGCGCTGGGTGCCTTGCTGGGCCGGGTGCTCGGGCAGACGCGAAGCCCGGCCTCCCGCTTCGTCGACCTGAACTGAACCCGAAGGCTTCAACTTCGGCGGCGCGTCACTCGACTGCCGCACTCCGCAGCGTCTCCACTACCGGCCGGCGCAACACCTCGCGCAAGCCCCACCACCCTGCCCCGAGGGCCAACACCGCACCGGAAGCACTGCCTATGAGTGGCACCCAAGGCGACGCATTCCAGCTGAACTGAAACACGAACTTCGCCAACGCCCACCCGACCACCACCGCAGCGACCGACGCCAGAAATCCGGCCAAGGCGCCCACACCCAACAACTCGGCCCGCTGGACCTGCGCCAACAATTTGCCGCTGGCGCCCAGGGCCCGCATCACTGCGAACTCGCGTGCCCGTGCCTCGCGGGTGGCCGTGACCGCCGCAAACAGCACCACCAGGCCGGCCGCCAAGGTGAACATGAATAAGAACTCGACCGCACGCACCACCTGGTCGAGCACCGCCTGGATCTGCGTGATCGATGCCGACACGTCCACGTTGGTGATGTTCGGGAATTCGCGGCTCAGGGCGTTGTCGAAGCCGGCCGTTGCCGGCGCACGAAACGCCGCGATGTAGGTCACCGGCACGTCGGCCATCTGCGATGACGGAAACATCACGAAGAAGTTGGCGCGCATCGAGCCCCAGTCGACCTTGCGCAGGCTGGTGATGCGGCCCTCGGTCGTCATGCCCGCGATGTCGAAACGCAGCTGGTCACCGAGCTTGAGATTCAAGGTCTCGGCCAGGCCTTCTTCCACACTCAGCCCGCCCGGCTCGTCGGGCACCCACTTGCCGCCGATCACCTCGTTGTGCTGCGGCAGCGCCGCGCTGTGGCTCAGGTTGAACTCGCGGTCGAGCAAGCGCTTGGCGCGCTCGTCGGCGAAGCCCTCGGTCGACGCCGGCTGGCCGTTGATGGCGATCAACCGGCCGCGGATCATCGGGTACCAGTCGAACTTGGCCACACCACCCGCGCGCAGCCTGGCCTGGAAAGCGTCACCCTGCTCCGGCTGCACATTGATCACAAAACGGTTGGGCGCATCGGGCGGCGTGGCCTGGCGCCAACTGGAGATGAGGTCGGTGCGCAGCAGCACCAGCAAGCACAGCGCGAGCAAACCCACGCTCAGCGCCGACACCTGCAGCACCGCAAACGCCGGCCGCGCCGCAATCTGCCGTGTGGCCAGCACCAGCCAGCGTGGCGCGCGCGTCTCGGGCACGGCACGCCGCAAGGCCTGCACCGCCAGCCACGACAACACGGCAAACACCGCCACCGCCCCGGCAAAGCCACCCACCGCGATCAGCCCCAGCTTCAGGTCGGACGACACCGCCAGCAGCAAGGCCACGAAGCCCGCCGCACCGGCACCCAGCACCGCGATCGACGCCGGCTTCAACGCCCCCACATCGCGGCGAATCACACGCAGCGGCGGCACCTGCGACAACTGCAGCACCGGCGGCAAACCGAAGCCCATCAAGAGCGTGAAACCCACACCCACACCAAACAAGGCGGGCCAGCCGGTGGCAGCGGGCAGGGAGGCGTTCACCAGGCCGGCGAGCAGCCACACGAACACGTAGTGCACCGCAAAACCGATCGCCACACCGGCCGCGCTGGCGAGCAAGCCGACGAAAGCGAACTCGATCAGGTACTGCAAGGCAATGGTTCGCTGCGGCTGGCCCAGCACGCGCAGCATGGCGCAGTCGTCGAGGTGGCGGTTGGCAAAGTCACGCGCCGCAATGCCCACGGCCACGGCGGCGAGCAAGGCGGCGAGCAGGGCCACCAGGTTGAGAAACTTCTCGGCGCGGTCGAGCGTCTGGCGCATTTCGGGGCGGCCACTTTCCAGCGACTCGACGCGCACGCCACGCAGCGACTGGCTCTTCACCTGCGCGTCGGCCCAGGCCACGAACTCGCGCACCGGCGCGTCGTTGTTGCCGGGTGCGGCCACGGCCAGGCGGTAGGTCACGCGGCTGGCGGGCTGCACCAAGCCGGTGGCCGGGAGATCGGCCTGGTTGAGCATCACGCGCGGCGCAAAGCTCATGAAACCGGCACCCCGATCGGGCTCGATCAGGATGACGGCACCGATCTTCAATCGTGCATCGCCCAGCAGCAGCTCGTCGCCCATGCCGAGCTGCAAGCCGTCGAGCAGCGCGGCATCGACCCACACCGTGCCACGCGCCGGGCCTTGTGTGCCCGCCCGCGCCGCACCGCCGGGCGCATCGGCCA
>JACMKJ010000431.1 GCA_014380155.1 Rhizobacter sp.
CGCACCAAGCTGTCCGCTGCGGCCGTGGTGCAAGGCCTGCCGTTGATCAGCGAAAACCGCTCGGCCGACGGCACCATGAAGTGGCTGTTCGACGTGGGCGCCGGCAACGCGGTCGAGACCGTGTTCATCCCTGAATCCGACCGCGGCACGCTGTGCGTTTCATCGCAAGCGGGTTGTGCGGTCGGTTGCCGCTTTTGTTCCACCGGCCACCAGGGTTTCAGCCGCAACCTCACCACCGGCGAGATCGTCGCCCAGCTGTGGTTTGCCGAACACCACCTGCGGCAGCGGCTGAAGCTCGCGCCCGGGGAGCGCGCCATCAGCAACGTGGTGATGATGGGCATGGGCGAACCACTGCAGAACTACTCGGCGCTGGTGCCTGCCCTGCGCGTGATGCTCGACGACCACGGCTATGGCCTCTCGCGCCGTCGTGTGACGGTGTCGACCTCGGGTGTCGTGCCGATGATTGACCGCCTGCGCGACGATTGCCCGGTGGCACTGGCGGTGTCTTTGCATGCACCCGACGATGCCTTGCGCGACGACCTGGTGCCGCTCAACCGCAAGTACCCCATCGATGAGTTGCTCCAGGCGTGCCTGCGTTACCTCGACAAAGCGCCGCGCGACTTCATCACCTTCGAGTACTGCATGCTCGACGGTGTGAACGACACGCCGCAGCACGCCCAGGCCCTGGTGCGCATCAGCCAGCGTGTGCCCTGCAAGTTCAACCTGATCCCGTTCAACCCGTTTCCAGAATCGGGCCTCACACGTTCGCCACGCGAGCGCGTGACGGCCTTTGCCCACGTGCTGCAAGACGCGGGTGTGGTTACCACCGTGCGCAAGACGCGCGGTGACGACATTGCCGCGGCCTGTGGCCAGTTGGCAGGCGAGGTGCAAGACCGCACCAACGTCGCCCAGCGCATGACGCGCGCGCCGATCCAGATTCACCGCAAGACCGCTGACACAGCATCCATCCCGCCGGAGAAAAATTCATGACCTTGGGACGCAGTCGCTCGTGGGCCGCCGCTGTTTGCTGGGTGTTCATCTCTTTGTTGGCGGGTTGTGTCTTGCCACCGCCGCCCACCGGCGACACCCGCGACCGCATCACCGATTCCGACGAAACCACCGCCAGCAAACGCGCCCGGGTGCGCATGGAGTTGGCGAGTGCCTATTACAGCCGCGGGCAGCTGACGACCGCGCTCGATGAAGTCAAGCAGGCGCTGTTGGTGAGCCCCAATCTGGGCGATGCCTACAACTTGCGCGGCCTGATCTACGCGGCCCTGGGCGACGATGTGCTGGCACAAGAAAGCTTCAGGCGCGCGCTGCAGATCAACCCGAGCGACGCCGACAGCATGCACAACTACGGCTGGTACCTGTGCCAGCAGAAAAGGTACGACGAAGCCGAGGCCATGTTTCGCCGTGCCCTCGCTGTGCCCCAATACCCCGGCACCGCTCGCACGCTGTTGACAACCGGTGTCTGCGAAGCCCGCGCTGGCCGCTGGATCGAAGCCGAAGGCACGCTGACCCGCGCCTACGAGCTCGACCCGGCGAACCCGGTCACGGCGGTGAATCTGTCTGAAGTGCTGCTGAAGCGTGGTGAGCTGGAGCGGGCGCGTTTTTATATGCGCCGTGTCAACTCGGTGGCCAATCAGTCAAACGCTCAGACGCTGTGGCTCGCCGCACGCATCGAGATGAAGCTCGGCAACCGCCAGGCAGCCAATGAATATGGCCTGCAGCTGCGCAACCGTTTCCCGCAGTCGCGTGAGTCGGCGGCGTTTGATCGGGGGCAGTTCAATGAGTGACCTGCCGCCAAGCGAGCCGCAGCAGCCCGCCGTCACCGCCGGTGGCTTGCTCAGACAGGCCCGTGTTGCCAAGGGCTTGCACATTGCTGCGCTGGCCACGTCGATCAAGGTCGCTCCGCGCAAGCTCGAGCTGCTGGAGAGTGATCGTTTTGATGAACTCCCCGGGGCCACGTTCACTCGCGCGCTGGCGCAGACGGTGTGCCGTTCGCTGAAGATCGACGCCGCACCTGTGCTGGCCTTGTTGCCGCTGCCGGTGGAACAAAGCCTGTCGCACATGAGCCTGGGCTTGAACGCCCCGTTTCGCGACCGCCCCGGTCGGCGTGTGCCAAGCGACCTGCAGTTTCTGAAGAGCCCGGTTTTGCTGGGCGCCGTACTGCTCGGGCTGGCCAGTGTGGCCCTGTACCTGTTGCCCGTGGGTTGGATCGCCGAACTCTCACAGCAGCCCAATGTGGTGAGCGAGCCGGTGCCGGCACCTGCAATGGGCTCGGCGCCGCTCGTAACTGAGTCGGCATCGGCGCCGCCGTTCAACGCCTCAGGCGTGGTTGAGGTTGTTGGGGTGGTGGTTGCGGCCTCGGCTCCTGCGATCACCGCTTCGGCGCCTTCAGCAGTGGCTTCCGAGGTGGTCGCGAGCCCCGCACGCACCACCGGCGTGCTGCTGTTGCGCACCAGTGCCGAGTCATGGGTCGAGGTGATCGACGGGCGGGGCTCGCCCTTGTTGTCGCGCATGTTGCAGCCCGGAGAAACCGTGGGCCTCGACGGGGCATCTCCACTGCGGGTGAGAATTGGCAATGCTTCAGCCACACAGGTGTCGTTCAAGGGCAAGCCCGTGATTCTCACGCCCACGCGCGACAACGTGGCCAAGGTCGAACTCAGGTGATTGCCATGACCCTCGCACACACACCGCTTTCTGATTTCATCGAACCCGCCGTGCCCGCCAAGCGCCGCTCGCGCCAGGCGGCCGTGCGCTGGGGCGCGCGCATCGTCACCCTAGGCGGCGACGCACCGGTGCGTGTTCAGTCGATGACCAACACCGACACCGTCGACGTGATCGGTACCGCGATCCAGGTCAAGGAGCTGGCGATCGCCGGCTCGGAGCTGGTGCGCATCACCGTCAACACGCCTGAGGCGGCCGAGGCCGTGCCGCACATCCGCGAGCAACTCGATCGCATGGGCATCGACGTGCCGCTGGTCGGCGATTTTCACTACAACGGTCACCGCCTGTTGAGCGACTTCCCGGCGTGTGCCGAGGCCTTGTCCAAGTACCGCATCAACCCCGGCAACGTGGGCAAGGGCGACAAGCGCGACCGGCAGTTTGCGCAAATGGTCGAGGTGGCCGCCAAGTACAACAAGGTGGTGCGCATCGGCGTCAACTGGGGCAGCCTCGACCAGGAGCTGCTCGCCCAGATGATGGACGACAACGGCAAGCTGGCCGAGCCCTTCGAGCCGCAGCAGATCATGTACCGGGCCATCATCACCTCGGCCATCGAGTCGGCCCGGCGCGCTGAAGAGATCGGCCTGCGTGCTGACCAGATCGTGCTGTCTTGCAAGATGTCGGGCGTGCAGGATCTGGTGTCGGTTTACCGTGCGCTCGCCAAGCGCTGTGACTACGCCTTGCACCTGGGCCTCACCGAAGCGGGCATGGGCACCAAGGGCACGGTGGCGTCGACCGCTGCATTGGCCTTGCTGCTGCAAGAAGGCATTGGCGACACGATCCGCGTCTCGCTCACGCCGCAGCCCGGCGAGGCGCGCACCCAAGAGGTGGTGGTAGCGCTTGAAATCTTGCAGTCGCTGGGCCTGCGCTCCTTCAACCCCAGCGTCACCGCCTGCCCGGGTTGTGGCCGCACCACCAGCACCACCTTCCAGGAGATGGCCAAATCGATCGACGACTATTTGCGTGCGCAGATGCCTGTGTGGCGCGCGCGTTACCCTGGCGTCGAAAAGATGAAGGTCGCGGTGATGGGCTGCATCGTCAACGGCCCGGGTGAAAGCAAGCACGCCGACATCGGCATCAGCCTCCCCGGCAATGGCGAAGCGCCGGCCGCGCCGGTGTTCATCGACGGCGAAAAGGCACTCACGCTGCGCGGCCCCGGGATCGCGCAAGAGTTCCAGGCGCTGGTCGAGAACTACATCGAGAAGAGATTCGGCAGCACCGCCGTCGCCTGAAGCCGCTGCTGTCATCCTGAGCGCAGCGAAGGATCCCGGCGGTCGAAGAGATTCTTCGCTCCGCTCAGAATGACCACCCCGACATGACCGACATCCTGCGCGCCGTCAAGGGCATGAACGACATCCTGCCGCCGGAATCGGCGCGCTGGGAGTGGTTCGAGGACAAGGTGCGCGCGCTGATGCAGCGCTACGCCTACCGCAACGTGCGCACGCCGATCGTCGAGCCGACGGCGCTGTTCGTGCGCGGCCTCGGCGAGGTCACCGACATCGTCGAGAAGGAGATGTACTCCTTCGCCGACGCGATGAACGGCGACCGGCTGACGCTCCGTCCGGAAGCGACCGCGGGCATCGTGCGCGCGATGATCGAGCACAACGCGCTCTACAACGGGCCGCTGCGCCTGTGGAGCGAGGTGACGCTGTTTCGCCACGAGCGGCCGCAGAAGGGCCGCTACCGCCAGTTCCATCAGATCGACGTCGAGGCGCTCGGCCATGCCGGCCCCGACGTCGACGCCGAGCAGATCCTGATGTGCCGCGCCCTCTGGCGCGATCTCGGCCTGGTGGAGGGACGCGACGTTCGGCTCGAACTGAACAGCCTCGGCCAGCCGGACGAACGGCACGCGCATCGGGCTGCGCTGATTGCCCACTTCGAACAGCACGCCGACGCGCTCGACGAGGATGCGCGCCGCCGGCTGCACAGCAATCCGCTGCGCATCCTCGACAGCAAGAATCCGGCGATGCAAGGGGTCGTCGAGGCGGCGCCGCGGCTGATGGACTTCCTCGGCGAGGCGTCGCTGGCGCACTTCGCCGCGGTCCGCGGCGCGCTGGACGCCGCCGGGCTCGAATACCGCGTCAGCCCGCGCATGGTGCGCGGGCTCGACTACTACAACCTCACCGTCTTCGAGTGGGTGACCGACCACCTCGGCTCGCAAGGCACCGTCTGCGGTGGCGGCCGTTACGACGGCCTGTTCGCGCAGCTCGGCGGCAAGCCAACGCCGGCGATCGGCTGGGGCATGGGGGTCGAGCGGATGCTGCTGCTGCTCGAGGCGATCGGCGTGCCGATGCCGGCGCCGACGGTCGATGTCTACGCCGTCGTCCCCGGCTCGAAGGCGCTGCCAGTCGCCTTGGCGACCTGCGAGGCGCTCCGTGCCGCCGGCCTGTCGGTGCAGATGCATGCGGCCGGTGCCGAGGGCTGGGGCAGCATGAAGGCCCAGTTCCGTCGCGCCGACGCGAGCGGCGCCGGTTACGCCCTGGTCTTCGGCGACGACGAGCTCGCCCGCGGCGAGGTCGCCCTCAAGC
>JACMKJ010000432.1 GCA_014380155.1 Rhizobacter sp.
CGCCGCACTCGCCCGCGTGTCGCAGGCCGATGCGGCGCGTTACCCCAGCTTCCAGATCAGCGGCTCGGTGGGCCTGAGCGCGATTGCGCTGAGCTCGCTCACCGGCGGCGGCTCGCTGGTGAGCGCCTTGCTCGGCAGCGTGTCGGTGCCCTTGTTCGACGGCGGTGCGGCGCGGGCGCAGGTTCGCTCGCAGGAGGCAGCGCTCGAACAGGCGCGCATCGGCTACCAGGCCGTGGTGCTCACCGCCTTGCAAGAGGTGGAAGACGCGTTGGTCTCGCTGCGCGGCAACCGCGAGCGCCTGCAACGCCTGCGCAACGCGAGCGAGTCGGCCCAGCAGGCCGCGCTGCTCGCCACCCAGCGATACAACAGCGGCCTGGTCGACTTCCAGACCGTGCTCGACACCCAACGCTCGCTGCTCAGCACGCAAGACAGTGTGGCCAGCACCCAGGCCGAGCTGAGCGCCGACCACGTGCGCCTGTACAAGGCGCTCGGCGGCGGCTGGCAACAGGAACCCCTATGAACGCCAACACCACACCCACCACCGAGTTGGCCAGCCTGCTCGACGAGCCAGCACCCCGCGCCTGGTGGCGCCGCCCCACGCTGTGGATCGCCGTGGCCGCCGTGGGGCTCGCCATCGGCGGCCTCGTGTGGTGGCAATCCAGCCGCGAGGCCCAGGCCGCGCCCAGCTACAGCACGCAACCGGCCAGCCGCGGCAGCCTCACGCTGCAAGTCACGGCCAACGGCACGCTGCAGCCGACCCGCTCGGTCAACATCGGCAGCGAGCTCTCGGGCACGGTGCTGCGTGTGTTGGTCGATGTGAACGACCGGGTGAAGAAGGGCCAGGTGCTGGTCGAGCTCGACACCGCCAAGCTCTCCGATCAGATCTTGCGTTCACGCGCTTCGCTCGCGTCAGCCCGCGCTCGTGTTGCACAGGCTGCCGCCACCATGAAAGAGGCGCAGGGCAACCTGGCACGGCTGGAAGAAGTGGCTCGCCTCTCGGGCGGCAAGGTGCCGTCGAAGGCCGAGCTCGACACCGGCCGCGCCACCGTCGAGCGTGCCCTGGCCGACGAGGCCAGCGCCCGCGCCACCGTGGCCGACGCCCAAGCCGCCTTGTCGACCGACGAAACCAATCTGAAGAAAGCCTCGATCCGCTCGCCCACGGATGGCGTGGTGCTCACGCGCACGGTCGACCCCGGCAACGCGGTGGCCGCCTCGCTGCAGGCGGTGACGCTGTTCACCGTGGCGGAAGACTTGAGCAAGCTGCGCCTGCAGGTGAGCGTGGACGAAGCCGACGTGGGCTCGGTGGTGGTGGGCCAGAAGGGAAGCTTCACCGTGAGCGCCTACCCCAGCCGCAAATACCCCGCGAGCGTGACGCGTGTGGCCTTCGGTTCGACCATCACCGAAAACGTGGTCACCTACGTGACCTACCTCGATGTCGACAACAGCGACCTGAGCCTGCGCCCCGGCATGACGGCCACCGCCACCATCACCGCCACCGAGCGCAACAACGTGCTGCTGGTGCCCAACACCGCGCTGCGTTTCACGCCCTCGACACCCTCAGCGGCCGCCTCGTCGGCCGGCGGCAGCAGCATCGTCGGCAGCCTGATGCCACGCATGCCGCGCACCGGGGGTGGTGCACGCCGCCAGGGTGCCGCCAACGGCAGCACGGCCGGCGCGCGCCAGGTGTGGGTGCTGCGCGATGGCGCACCGGTGGCCGTGGCGGTGGCACCGGGCATCAGCGATGGGCGCATGACCGAGGTGAGTGCGGGTGATTTGCAAGAAGGCATGTTGGTCATCACGGGTCAGCGTTCGGGCACAGCCAAATGAGCGACGTCCCTCTGATTCGGTTGCGCGGCATCCAGAAGGTCTATGGCGAAGGCGACGTCGCCCTGCTCGCGCTGAAGGGCGTCGACCTCGATGTGAACGCCGGCGAGTTCGTCGCCGTCATGGGCCCGAGCGGCTCGGGCAAGTCGACCGTGATGAACACCCTCGGCCTGCTCGACACGCCCAGCGCCGGCGAATACCTGTTCCACGGTGCGCATGTCGAAAACCTCACGCGCGACCAACGCGCGCGCCTGCGCCGGCGTTACCTCGGCTTCGTGTTCCAGGGCTTCAACCTGCTCGCGCGCACCTCGGCGCAAGAGAACGTGGAGTTGCCCTTGCTCTACCGCGGCGAGACCGCCAAGGCACGCCATGACGCAGCTGCCAAAGCGCTCGCATCCGTTGGCCTCACCGGCTGGGAGCACCACACCCCGGCCGAGCTGTCGGGCGGGCAACAGCAGCGGGTGGCGATCGCGCGCGCCATCGTCACCGAGCCCTCGGTGCTGCTGGCCGACGAACCGACCGGCAACCTCGACAGCAAGATGGGGGCCGAGATCATGGATATTCTCAAGCAGCTCAATGCGGAAGGCACCACCATCGTGATGGTCACCCACGATGAACACGAGGCGC
>JACMKJ010000433.1 GCA_014380155.1 Rhizobacter sp.
CACCAGCTGCGAAGCGCGTGTGCGCTGCGGGTCCCACTGCACCCGCACACGCTGGCCGGCGGCGCTGACGTCGGCACGCGCCACACCGGGCACGGCCATCAAGACCGACTCGATGATGCCGGCGCAGGCCGCGCAATACATTCCCTGCAGCGCAAACACCGACTCGGCCTCGCGCTCGCCACCGGCCCCTAGCCGCCAGCGGGTGCACTCGGCCAGTGCGGTGGCGTCGTCCAGTGCGGCGGCCTGGCGCGGGGTGAGCGGCGGCACAGAGGGGTTGGGCAGGGCCAGACCGGCGTGTTGCATGGTCATCGGGCTGACTCTAGGCAGCCGCCTGCGACCCAGGCATGACGCAAATCAATTCGATGAAAGTAAAAGGGCGCCGGCACGATCTGGGTCGTGTCGGCGCCCCTGTGACGCTGGTTCAGGCCAGCCGGCTTAGGACGCCTACTTTCGAACGAAAGTGCCTATTTTTATGTGTGATGCGTTTTCAACGACGCACATTTCTACTCGGCAGCCCGCTTGTTGGCACTGACGACGTCAGCTCTGGCTCATCAGGTAGCGAATCAGCTTGCCGCCGTCGCTGGGTGGCATCTGCAGGATCACGCTGTACAGGTCGATGTTGATCGCGCAGAGCTTGTCGCGGTCAATGCCGGGTTCCAGGGGGCGTTCGAGCAAGGCCAGGTCGGAGCCGTGCCGTGCGCTCAGGGCCGACATCACCGGCTGCATGCGAGGCAGCACCTCGGCCTTCTGAGGCACGGCTTGTGGCGACAATGTCGAGCTGCGCACCACCTGGCTCAGCGCTGCAGCATCGGCATCACGCAGGTTGGCCGACACGTATCGGGTGAGGTTCAGGCTGTCCCCAGGTTGCGGAAAGAGAAACCGGTGGCACAGCTCGCCGCCGTGGCGTCGCAGCTCCTGCATCTCTTGCACCATCACACGCACGTATTCGGTGGCGGCCTCGTCTGAAGCGCGCGGCAGACGCTGTTGCACCAGGCTGGTGACTTGCGCCCGCACCCGTTCGATCAACACACCCTGGCTTTGCCCCGCCAGCAGGCCTTCGCGCAGCTCGGCCATGATGCGGGCGTAGGTCTGTGGGTCGTGCTTCTTGATCGCCGCAAAAGCCGCATGGCTCGACAGCGAATCGTCGACCCGGTTGGCGTCATAACGGGCCTGCAGCGTGGGCGTTATGAACTGCTGCACGGCCGCGAACAGCAGGCCCGCCAGCACCAGCCACAGCCCGGCGTAGTGCGATGTTTCCCGCGTGCGGCCGCGTAACGCGAGCACCACGATCACTGCCGCCAAGCCTGCGCAAACAAGGCCCGCCACCACACTGATCCAACTCATGCCCCACTCCCGTTCGTTCTGTCTGGCTGGTTTGTCATCGATTCGACATCTTGTTCATAACGCCGTGGCATACGTTGGGGCGCTGCGACGATTGCCACCACAAACCTCAGGGTGTACCCGCATCCACGCTCCTAGGGATGGGAGAGTGCGCCAGTTTGAATCAACAATAGCCACTTGCCTGGCCCGCACGCAGCTTGCTTGCACTGCCTGATGCAAGCACACATCGTCACGAGGCATTCCCATGAGCCAGATGTTGCCCTACGCGACAGCTTCCCTCGGTGCCCCCGTGGCACAGCGAAACCAGCTCGCCGAACAACCCGAACGCATGATGTCCAAACTCCTGATCGTTGACGACCACGCGTTGGTGCGCGTGGGCATCGTGACCAGCCTGGGCGCTGTCGAAAACGCCAACCTGCAGCTGCTCGAAGCCAGCACCCTGCACGACGCGATCACGCTCTACCGCAGCGAGCCCGACATCGCGCTCGTGCTGCTCGACCTCAACATGCCAGACTGCAAGGGCCTGCAAGGGTTGAAGCAGTTTCTCGAAGCCTTTCCGCAAGCGCGTGTGGCCGTGATCAGCGGCACCCAAGACGAATTTGTCATCGGTCAGGTGCGCGCCCTCGGCGCCGTGGGCTACGTCACCAAGGGCCAGGCACCGCGCGCCATGTGCGACACCGTGATGGGCCTGCTGGCCAGCGCGCAAGGCAATGGCAACGCCGGTTTCCCGCGCTTTCCCAGCTCGTCGCGCTACGACCGTGTGGCCGAGCTGGGCCCGCGCCACCTCGAGATCCTGGAGCTGGTGCTCTCGGGCTGCTCCAACCAGGAGATCAGCACCGCCACCGGGCTGTCGCTGGGCACCATCAAAAACTACGTTTCGACGATCCTGCTGGCGCTCGACGTCAAGTCGCGCTCGCACCTGATCAGCCTGTTCAGGTAAGCGTCGGCTGCAGGTGACCTTCCAACTTTCGCCTTCCACCGCCGCCGGTTCCACCGACGCCCCCACCGAAGAAGGGCCTGACCGCAGGCGCGAAAGAGCCCGTGCCTCGCAGCTGATGCGGCTGTTCCGCCACGGCTACCGTGTGGTCGGCGTGTCGTTCGGCCTGGCCCTGGTGTGCTGGCTCTCGTTCGTCATCTTCAGCCCGCCCGGGCCTGGTGTGTGGATCTGGGTGCTGCTGGTGCACGGCGCACAAGCGCTGCACACGCTATTGCTGTGGGCTTTCAAGCGTGCCGGTCGCACCGCGCTGGCCCACCCCGGCCCCTGGTTGCAGAAGTACCTGGGCGTGGTGTTCCTCGGTTCGGTGAGCTGGGGTCTGGCGCCCTACTTCCTGCTGACCAACCTTCGCGAGCAGTCGGCCATTGCACTGGTGCTTTTGTTGCTGGGTGTGGGGGCCGCAGGCGCGCACCTGGTGGCGGCCCACCGCTGGGCCATCTACCTGTGGCTGCTGCCGTTGCTCGGGCCCTTGACCGCGTTCATGCTGCTGCTCGGCACGCCACTGGCGCTGACCATCGGCTGCCTCGCGGCGGCGTTCTTGCTCGCCTGCTTCTTTTTCGCGGGTGCACGCCACCGTTTGCTGATGAAAGAGCTGCAAACCAAGCTCGACAACGACGCGCTGGTGCGCGCGCTGCGCCAGCAGGTGTTTCTGGTGGAGCGCGCCAACCGCGAGAAGAGCCGCTTCCTGGCATCGGCCAGCCACGACCTGCGCCAGCCGATGCACGCGCTGGGCCTGTTCACCGCCACGCTGGAAAAAAAGCTCGCCGGCACCGCGCTGCAGCCGCTGGTGAAAAACATGATCCGCTCGATCGACGCGCTGGAGCAGTCGTTCACCTCCATGCTCGACATCTCCAAGCTCGACGCCGGCGTGATCGAGCCCAACCTGCAGAGCTTCCCCATCCGCGACCTGTTCCGGGTGCTCCACATGCACTGCGCCGGCCAGGCCGAAGAGCTGGGCCTGGGCCTGCGCTTCAAGGCCGGCGGCAAGATCGTGATGAGCGACCCGCACCTGCTGGAGCGTGTGCTGTCGAACCTGATTCACAACGCCATTCGCTACACCCAAGAAGGCGGCATCGTGGTGGTGGCGCGCACGCGTGCGCAGGCGGTGAGCATCGAGGTGTGGGACACCGGCATCGGCATCGCCGCCGACGAGTTGCCCAAGGTGTTCGACGAGTTCTACCAGGTCGGCAACCCGGGGCGTGACCGCTCGCGCGGCCTGGGCATGGGCCTGGCCATCGTCAAGCGTCTGGTGCTTCTGATGGGCCACCAGCTCGAAGTGGTGTCGCGACCCGGCCACGGCACGGTGTTTCGCATCCTCATCAAGGCCACCGAGTTCGACGAGCTCGACAACCTGGTGGTGGCCGCCGACACGGTGCCCTCGCCCATCGATTCGAGCCGCACCTTGTTGCTGATCGACGACGAAGAAAGCATTCGTGTGGGCATGAGCGACCTGCTGCAAACATGGGGTTACCACGTGCTCACCGCCGCGACCATTCAAGAGGCGTGCACCGAAGTGCGGCGTCACGCGGGTGTCATCGACATCGTGGTCTCCGACCTGCGCCTGGCGAATGAAGAAGACGGCATCGACGCCATCGAGCGCGTGCGTGCCGTGTATGGCGCACCGCTGCCTGCGCTGCTGATCACCGGCGACACCTCGCCCGACGAGGTGAAACGCGTGCACAGTAGCGGGCACCAGGTCTTGTTCAAACCGGTGCGCACGCGGGAGCTGTATGCCGTGTTGCGCAGCGTTCCGTAGGGCCTGTTCACACCCAATGAGCACCCGCGTGACTCAAGAAACGGGCGCCATCGAGGCGCAAAGCACAGCTGCAGCATTTGCTACAGCGAGCATTTGCAACGCTGAGGGCGCCCGTTTCCTGAGATCACCCGGAGGGCCGGGTCATGGGGAGGCGCGGGTGCTCTTGGGTGTGAACAGGCCCTAACACTCCTGGAAACAGATGCGCGTCACCTTGGTCACTTGTGAGCTGATGACGCGCCCACCTAGGATCGATCGGCATTGTTGTATCAAGGGGCAAGTCCGTGCGGACCTTTCATAGATCACTTCTTCTGGCGGCCGGCGTAGCGCTTTGTGGGCCTTTGATGCCGGTACAGGCTCAAGACCTGGCCCCCATCAGCGCCGTCGCCCGCGACGCCCTCGCACGCCACCGCGACGCCAACGGCCTCTTGGCCCTGAGCGCCGAAGGCCGTGCGCTGTACGAGCGCGACGTCATCAAGCTCGATGGCTACGGCTACTGCGGTCGCTCCATCGCGCTGGCCGAACAAGGCGAGTTTCGCCAGAGCATCCGCGCTGCCAGCAAGGCCTTGCACATCGGCCAGACCAGCGACAACGAAGACCTGCGCTCACTTGCCCAGCGCGACCTGGCCATCGCCTACAACTACGCTGGCCTGCTCGACGAAGCCGAGCGTTTTGCCCAAGGCGCGCTGGCCCTGAAGCCGAAGAACCCGCAGCAGGCCCATGCACCAGCGCACAAGGTGCTGGGCGATGTGGCCGTGCGCCGTGGCCGTTACGGCGACGCGGCCGACGCCTACAAGCGCAGCCTCGAACTCGCCAGCGACCGCTTCCGCCCGCTGGTGCTGGTGTCGCTGGCCAACGCCTACACCGCCGCCGGCCGCCCCCGAGAGTCGCTGGAGCAGCTCGACAAGCTGCCTGCGGGCGAGGCCGAGAAGCTGGGCGCGTTTTACAAGCGCAGCCGCGCCAACGCCTTGCTCGCCGCCGGCCTGCCCGACCAGGCGCAGGCTCTGTTCAAACAGGTGGCCGCCGACAGCAGTTCGGGCGACGCGCTCTACAACCGGCTGTGGGCCACCGAAGGGCTGGGCCGGGTCGAGTTGCAGCGCGGCAACAAGCCCGCGGCGCTCCAGTCGTATCTCGAAACGGTGCGCCTGGCCGACAGCCTGCGCGGCAAGTTCCAGAGTGAAGAGTTCAAGACCGGTTTGTTCGGCGACATCCAGAAGGTGTTCGACACCGCGCTCGACCTCTCCATCACCACGAGCAACTTCGAAGCCGCCTGGACGCTCTCCGAAGCCTCACGCTCGCGCCAGCTGCTCGATGCCATTCGCGACCGCGCCGCTGATTCGCTCGCCGAACAGCGCGTGACGCTGGGCGAGCTGCAAAAGACCCTGGGCTCGGGCGAAGCGGTGCTGCAGTTCCACGTGCTCGACAACCGCAGCATCGTCTGGCTGATCACCCGCGCGGGCATGTCGGCCAAGGTGATCTCGCAAGGCCAGGCCGGCCTGGCGGCGCTGGTGGAAAACTTTCGCAGCAGCGTGATCGAGCGCCGCCGCGACACCACCAACCTGGCCGTGGCGCTGAACCGGCTGCTGCTGTCCGATATGGATCTCGCGCCCACGCTGCGGCTCTTCGTCGTGCCGCACGGCCCATTGCACTACCTGCCCTTCCAGGCCTTGCACGATGGGCGCAGCTTTTTGATCGAACGCACCGCCTTGACCGTGTGGCCGTCGTCGGCGGTGGGCGCGCGGCTGCAGGCGCGCGGCAACGCCCCGACGCCGGTGCTGCTGGGTTTTGGCAACCCGAGCACCGACAAGAACGTGCCGCTGCCCGGCGCCGAGCGCGAGGTGCAGCAGGTGGCCAAGCTCTTCCCGCGCAACGAAGTGTTCGTGCAGAAAGACGCCACGAAAGAGCGCTTCAAGGCCGGCGCCGGCCGGGCCAACATGGTTCACGTGGCGGCTCACGCCGAGCTCGACGACGTCGACCCGCTGTTCTCGCGCATCCTGTTCGCCTCCGACGCCAACGACTCGGGCCTGCTCGAAGCGCGCGAGATCTACACGCTCGATTTGCGCGGCGTGCGCCTGATCACCTTGTCGGCTTGCGAAAGCGGCCTCGGCCGGGTGGCACGGGGCGACGAGATCATCGGCTTCACCCGCTCGCTGTTGTCGGCCGGTGCCAGCAGCATCGTCGCCTCGCTCTGGCCGGTGGCAGACGACTCGACCGACGTGCTGATGAGCCGCCTCTACCGCGAGCTCGCCGCGGGCCGCGACCTGATGGCCGGCATGCAGCAGGCGCAGCTCGAAGTGCAGAAAAACAGACGCTTTGCCCACCCCTTCTTCTGGGCCCCGTTCAACGTGATCGGCAATGGCCGCCTCCTGATTTCTGGCAACGAGGTGGCGCGATGAACGGCCCTGTGATGTTTCGAGCGCTGGCACTCGGCCTGCCGCTCGCCCTGCCCCTGCTCGCCCAGGCGCAAAACGCGCCGCTGCGCAATGCACCCCCTGCCGCCCCCGCCGCCTCGGGCGTGGTCAGCAGCAGCACGGCCAAGGGCACCTTTGTATTGAAAGAAGTGCGCTTCAGCCCCACCCGCGCCGTGCCGGGCGACGAGTTGCAAGCCCTCGTCAAACCTTTCATCGGCAAAGAGATCGACGCCACCGAGTTGACGGTCATCTCCGCCGCTGTTCGGCGCGCCTACGAGCAGCGAGGTTTCGGCATGGCCGGTGTGGGCTACCCGCCGCAAGACCTGACGCAGGGCGTGCTGCAGATCGCCATCGTCGAGCCGCAAGTAGAGCGGGTCACGGTCGAAGCCTCGGCCAAGCCGCCGGTGACGGCCGCACGCGTGTCTGCCGTGCTCGACAAAGCCGGCGTGCGCGCCGGCCAACCGCTCGACCTGCAGGCGCTGGACCGCGCCATGTTCACCTTGAACGACTGGCCCGGCGTGTCGGCCAAGACCACGCTGCTGCCCACCGGCGACGAAGGCAAGTACAAGGTCAGCGTGCTGACCGAGCGCCGCCGCGGCTGGGACGCGAGTGTCGATTTCGACAACCACGGCTCCTCCGTCAGCGGCCGTTACCGCCTGGGCGCCCTGCTGCGCCTGAACAACCCCGGCGGCATTGGCGACAACCTCGACCTGCGCGTGCTCGCCTCTGATGGCGCCGGCACCACCGTGGGCCGGGTGGGCTACGAAGCGCCGATCGGCTACACGCCCTGGCGCGCCGGCATCGGCTACTCGCGGGTGGCTTATGAGCTGGGCGAACAATTCGAGGCGCTGGGCGCCACCGGCAAGGCCGATGTGTTCGACGCCTCGCTGTCCTACCCCTTCGTGCGTGGCCGAGACAGCAACGTCGTGGGCCGCATGAGCCTGGTCAACAAGAAGCTGTCAGACGACATACGCGATGCGATCTCGTCCGAAAAAACCATTCGCGCCGCCGAATTCACCGTCTCGTTCGAGTCGCGCAGCAGCTGGGGCGGTGGTGGCTTCAACGGCGGCACCGTGGGCCTGCAGCTCGGCAAGCTGAGCGAAGGTGCCGCCGACGCCACGACCGTTGGCAACTTCGCCAAGCTGAGCCTGCAAGCCACGCGCCTGCAAGCCCTCACGCGCAGCTTCTCTCTCTTTGTCGGTGTGGCCGGCCAGTGGGCAAACAAGAACCTCGACAACGCCGAGAAGTTCACCCTGGGTGGCGACAAGGGCGTTCGCGCCTACCCGGCCGCCGAAGGCTCGAGCGACCTGGGCGCGCTGCTCAACACCGAGCTGCGCTACTGGGTCAACCCGCAGTGGAGCTCTTACGCCTTTTATGACCTGGGCCACGGCCGCCTGCGCAAGACGCCCGACGCCATCACCGGCGACAACACCCGCACGCTCCACGGTGTCGGGCTGGGCGTGCAGTACACCAACCCCGAGCTGTTCACGCTCAAGGCCAGTCTGGGCGTTCGGGGCAGCGAAGCGGTGCAGTCTGAAGAAGACAACCCGAAGGCCCGATTGCTCGTGCAGATTCAACGTTCTTTCTAGGAGGCCGCCATGCGCGTCTCGTTCCAACACTCCCCCATCGCCCTTGCCGCCCTGCTCGCACTCGGAGCCGGCAGCGCGCTCGCCCAACCGGCACCGAACACCTTGCCGGTGCAACGCCCGGGTGGCGCCCTCATCAACGCGACCGTGGGCACGCCAAGCGGCAACGCATTGAACGTCACGCAGACCCGCAGTGCCAACAACCGCGGGCTGATCGAGTGGTCCAGCTTCAGCATCGGCTCGGCGTCGCGGGTCCACATCGTGCAGCCCAATGCCCAGAGCGTGCTGGTCAACCGCGTGGTCGGCAGCGGCGCGGGCGGGCCGAGTGCGAGCGAGATCTACGGCGCCATGTCGGCCAACGGCCGCGTGTTCCTGGTCAACCCCAGCGGCGTGGTGTTCGGCGGCAGTGCGCAGGTCAACGTGGGCTCTTTGGTCGCCACCAGCCTCGACCTCGACAGCGCCATGACGGCCAACAACTACCAGCGCCTGATGGAAGGTGGCGCCGTGGTGTTGGGGCCAGGCGGCCTCGCAGGCGCGGTCCAGGTGCTGGCGCCAGACGATGCCAGCCGGCCGCAAATTCAAGTGAACGAGGGCGGCTCGATCGTGCTCGTGAGCCCCAGCCAGTTGACACAAGCTGGTCACATCGCCGCAGCAGGTGGGCGCATCCACCTCGCCTCGGCGAGCGGCGCCACCCTTGTGCCGGTAGGCGAGAGTGGCTTCATCGACGTGGCACTGCAACCCGGCACCGGCCGGGTGGAGTTGGGCGCCCGCTCGCTGACCGTGGCCAGCGACGGCGGCCGGGTCAGCATCCAGGGTGACGACATCCGCCTGCGTGAAGGCAGCCAGGTGCTGGCCGATGGCCGCTACGGCGGCGGCCGCATCGACGTGGGCAACGACAACACCCGCAGCATCGTGGCCGAACAAGGCAGTTTGCTGTCAGCCGACGCCACCGAGTCCGGTAATGGCGGCTCGGTGAAGCTGCGCGCGATGTACAACAACCAGGCCGCCGCACCGGTGGGCCGAGTGGACTACGGCGTGACCGAAGCCTACGGCCTCATCCGCGCGCGCGGCGGCGTGGCCGGTGGCAACGGCGGCCAGGTCGAGACCTCGGGCGTGTCGGTCAACAC
>JACMKJ010000040.1 GCA_014380155.1 Rhizobacter sp.
CGGCTGGCCACCGGCTGCAGCCAGCAGCACCTCGGGTTGTGCGACTTGTTGTTGCGCCAGCCAGGCGCTGGCCACGTCGGCCGCCGGCAAGGCCAGCGGCACCGCCTGGCAGCGGCTGCGGATGGTGGGCAACAAGGCGTCGGGCGCGCCGCAGCTCAGCACGAAGCGTGCATCGCCGGGGGGTTCTTCGAGCGTCTTGAGCAAGGTGTTGGCGGCAATCGCGTTCATGCGCTCGGCGGGGTGTATGAGCACCACCTTGCGCCGCCCGCGCGCCGAGGTGCTTTGCGCGAAAGACACCGCCTTGCGCACCGCCTCCACCTTGATCTCCTTGCTGGGCTTGCTCTTCGACGACTTGCCGCCCTCGCCGTCGTCAGCCTCTTCACCCGCGCCCCAGCCCAGCGACTCGCGCAAGGCCTCGGGCAGCAGCACCAACAGGTCGGGGTGCGAATGCGCCTGCACCAGGCGGCAGCTGGCACAGGCGCCGCAGGGTTGTTGTGCGGGATTCGTTTCGCACAGCCAGGCCTGGGCCAGCGTCAACGCCAGCTCGAACTGGCCAATGCCTTGCGGCCCGTGGATCAACAGCGCGTGGCCACGCTGCGTGCGCAATGCTTCTTCCAGCGGCACGCCCAGCCAGGGCAGCGGCAATTGGCCGTCTTGGCCTACCACCCGCGCTGCTCCATCTGCGCGACCACTTGCGCCCAGACCTGCTCGCGCGATTGGGCCGCGTCGAGGCGCGCAAAACGTTGCGGCGACTGTTCCATGCGGTGTGCATAGCCTTGCCGCACGCGGTTGAAAAAATGCACGTCGAGCTGCTCGAAGCGGTCGGGCGAGCGCGCTGCCGCCCGGCGCTCGGCCGCCGTCTCGGCGGGCAGGTCGAACCAGAAAGTCAGCGCAGGCTGCAAGCCTTGTTGCACCCAGGTCTCGAGCGTGCTCAACACGTCGCTGTCGAATCCGCGGCCCGCGCCCTGGTAGGCGAAGGTCGCGTCGGTGAAACGGTCGCACAGCACGCTGTGGCCTTGCGCGAGCGCGGGTGCGATCACCTGTTGAATATGGTCTCGGCGCGCGGCGAACACCAGCAGCGCTTCGGTCAGCGGGTCCATGGCCGATTGCAGGATCTGCCCGCGCAAGGTCTCAGCCAAGGGTGTGCCGCCCGGCTCGCGGGTGCAGACCACGTGCTGCCCCATGTGGCGCAGGCGCTCGGCCAGGGCGTCGATGTGGGTCGACTTGCCGGCGCCGTCGATGCCTTCGAAGGTGATGAAACGGCCGCTCATCTTTGATACTGGTTCACGGCCCGATTGTGCTCGGTCAACGATTCGCTGAACTGGCTGCTGCCGTCGCCACGCGCCACGAAGTACAGCGCCTTGGTGGCATCGGGTTTCACCGCAGCCAGCAGCGAAGCGCGGCCCGGCATGGCAATCGGCGTTGGCGGCAGGCCGCCGCGGGTGTAGGTGTTGAAGGGTGTGTCGGCGAGCAGGTCGCGTTTGCGCAGGTTGCCGTCGAAACGCTCGCCCAGCCCGTAGATCACCGTCGGGTCGGTTTGCAGTGGCATGCCGATGCGCAGGCGGTTGACGAACACGCCGGCCACCAGGCCGCGGTCTTTGGCGGCGCCGGTTTCTTTTTCGACGATCGAGGCGAGGATGAGCGCATCGTTGGCGCTGCGCAGTGGCGTGTTAGCCGCGCGCTCGGCCCAGGCTGCGTCCAGCTGGCGCTGCATGGTGCGGTAGGCGCGTTGGAGCACCGCCAGGTCGCTCGCGCCTTTGCTGAAGGCGTAGGTGTCGGGGTAGAAGCGGCCTTCGGCGGGCACACCGGGTGCGCCGATCGCCGTCATCAGATCGGCCTCGCTCATGGCGGCGGTGGTCTGCTTCAGTTCGGGCGCTTTGGCCAGCTCGGCGCGGAACTGCCGGAAGGTCCAGCCTTCGATCAGCCGCACGGTGGCCATGACCTCTTCGCCGCGCACCATCTTGTCGAGCAGCGTTCGTGGTGTGACACCCGGGCCGACCGCATAACTGCCCGCGCGAATCTTGCGCGCCTGGCCCGACCAACGAAACCACTCATACAACAAGAGCGGCTCGGCCCGCACACCAGCCTGCACCCAGGCATTGACCACTTCACGCGGCGAGGTCTTGGGTTCGATCGACACTTCGACTGTGTTGCTCGCGAGCTCCAGCGGCTGCTCCAGCCACCACACGGCCGCAGCCACGGCGCCTCCCGCGGCCAACACGGCCAGCAGCACGATCGACAGAAAGAGCCGTCGCAGAAACTTCACAAACAGCGTGGGCGTGCGGCGCGGCGCATCAACCCTGATATCAGTTGGCTCATGGGGTCTGATGATAATCGGCGCATGACGAACCTCCACTCGCTCAACGGTGCCGCGCCCCTTCCCCACTGGGGGCTGATCCGAGCCCACGGCGCCGAGGCCGCGAGCTTCTTGCACGGCCAGTTGACCAACGACTTCGAGCTGCTCGACGGCGCCCACGCGCGCCTCGCCGGTTACTGCTCCGCCAAGGGCCGCTTGCTGGCGAGCTTTATCGGCTGGAAGCGAGCCGACGACGAGGTGCTGCTGGCCTGCAGCGCCGACCTGCTCGCGCCCACGATGAAACGCCTGTCGATGTTTGTGCTGCGTGCCAAGTGCAAGCTCAGCGATGCCAAGGCGCAGTGGCAGTTGATGGGTCTCGCCGGTGAATCCGCATCAAGCTGGCTGGGTGAGGCGGCGCCGGCCGAGGTGTGGGGCAAGACTTCACGCGATGGCGCCGAGATCATTCGCCTGCCCGATGCGGCCGGTACACCGCGCTACCTGTGGGCCGCGCCGACCGACGTCGCCCTGCCCGCCCTGCCCGCGCTCGACCCCGCCATCTGGCGCCGGGGCGAGGTGGAGAGCGGTGTAGTGAACATCGAGGCCGCCACGGTCGACCAGTTCGTGCCGCAAATGCTCAACTACGAACTGCTCGGTGGCGTCGACTTCAAGAAAGGCTGCTACCCCGGCCAGGAGATCGTGGCCCGCAGCCAGTACCGCGGCACCATCAAGCGGCGCACCTTTCTGTTCAACAGCGACACACCCGCCGCTGCCGGGCAGGAAGTTTTTCACAGTGCAGACCCCAGCCAGCCGGCCGGGCTGGTGGCCAATGCCGCCGGCCGCAGCTCGCTGGTCGAGCTGAAACTCTCGGCGCTGGGCAACGGAAGCCTGCACCTGGGCAGCCCGCAAGGCCCGGAGCTCCTGCAAGCCGAGTTGCCTTACGCGGTGCCCGTCGAGGCCGCCTGAAACAAAGCGGCCGGCCATCCGCGGCAACAGTTCACACCGCCGTCGTTTGCAGGCCCATCGTGCGCGAATTGTTCATCTACTATCGAACGACGATTGAAAACGCGGCCGTCTTGCACGACGCGGCGCTGGCCCTGCAGGCTGATCTGCGGGCCCGGCACCCGGGCTTGCAGACACGGCTGCTGCGCCGCCCCGAAGCGGCAGATGGACAGCACACCTGGATGGAAACCTACGCCGCGCCCTTGAGCCCCAACGGCATCACCGATTCGCTGCAACGCGAGATCGAATGCGCCGCCCACGCCAAGCTGGCTTCGCTGATCAACGGCCCACGCCACATCGAGGGCTTTGACGCATGTGCCTCGTAGCCCTCGCACTTGATCAGTCGCGGCGCTTCCCGCTGGTGGTAGCCACCAACCGCGACGAATTTTTCAAACGCCCCGCCGCACGCCTGAGCTGGTGGTCACCCGGCCCCGGCCTGCCCGACATCCTGGGTGGGCGTGACCTCGAAGCCGGCGGCACCTGGCTGGGCTTGACCACACAAGGCCGCCTCGCGCTCGTCACCAATGTGCGCGACCCCGGGGCCAAGGACCCGTCGGCGCCTTCGCGCGGTGTGCTGGTGCCGCGCTGGTTGGCTGGCGACCTCACCTCCGATCGCTTCTGGATGCACGCCGCGCTGTCGGGCCACAACGGCTTCAACCTGGTGGCTGCCGATTTCCACCGCGGCGAATGTTTTTTCGCCTCGAACCTCGACGCCAACCCCGTGCGACTGGAGCGTGGTCTGTTCGGCCTGTCGAACGCTTCGCTCGATACGCCTTGGCCCAAGGTTGTTTCACTGAAAGAACATGTGCGCGACGCGATCGACACCAGCGACTCGCTCGACGTGCTCACCACCCGCTTGTTCGACGCCCTCGCCGACCGCACACCCGCGCCAGACGACCAGCTGCCATCGACCGGCCTGGCGCACGACCTGGAGCGAGCTTTGTCATCGGCCTTCATCCGCACGGCCGACGCCAATTACGGCACCCGCTGCACCACGCTGGTGGTGACCGAGCGCGTCAACAAGCGCCTGGTCACCCACGTGCTGGAGCGCACCTTCAGCCCGGCGGGCGGCATGGCCCTGCTGCGCCGCTCGACGCTGAAAGACTGGCCGCCGCGTTACTCCGAAGACATTCCGTCTGAAGGTGTGGCCCAGGCGGCGGTGACTGAAAGCGAAGAGGCTGCGGTCGAAGCTGTCCCCGTGCGCAAAACCCGCGTACGCAGCCTGCTCAAGCCCGAAGGTTCGCGCCGCAAACGGCCAGCAACGAGCGCTGCCTAGGGGCTTGCCGCCCAAGCCCACACGTGACCCCACGCAAGACTTACCATGCGGCCGTGCGACGCCTGTTCCTCCTGCTGCTGATTGTTCTGCTCCCGCTGCGGGCTTGGGCGGGCGATTTCATGAGCGTTCAAATGGCGACGAGCGGCAGCGGCGTACCCGCCGTGCATGCCATGCCACCCGACTGCCCGATGCACTCTTCCGCAGACACCGCCGCGGAAAGCTGCGAGTCTTGCGAGCTGTGCATTCCTTTCGCAGAGATCTCGGCCGCCGTGATCGACATCGTCGAGCCCGCAGCGCATTCGAAGCCGCTGATGTGGGGAGTCGACTTCATCAGCGCCCCTCCAGCACCCGCCCTCAAACCCCCCATTTCCTGATCTCCAAGCCCAAAGTGCGCCCGCAATTCGTTGCGGTGACATGAACCGTGGCTCACCACGAGCCACTGCTGGAGATGAGATTGAAAAAACTGCTTCTGGCCGCGGCATGGGCCTGTGCCGGCGCCGCCACCGCGGCACCCATGGGTTTCAAAGACAGCACCATGGCCATGGGTGACTACGGACCGAACTGGCAGGAAGCCTGGGTCAACCACGCGCTGACCGCACGCGATGCGATCGGCGTGGGCGGCTTGTTCATGCGCTCGGACGACGAGACCCAGACCCGCACGCTCGCCGAGCTCAACTACACCCGGCTGGTGAAGCGGTGGAACCTGAGCGACGCGCAAGCCAACGTGTGGTTCTTCGCCGGTGTGGGCGCCATTCGCGGAAACGACTTCTCAGGCTCGAAGCTCGCGTGGGCGCCCGGTGTGCAGGTGGACTACGAGACGACCCGTGTCTATCTGGCCGCCACCGGTCGGCTGTACCGAGCCGACGCCCTGAACCACGATTTCGCTTCGGTTCGTGCCGGGTTTTCGTTCTACGAAGTCGACTACGACGAGATCCAACCCTGGTTGGTGTTGGAAGCCCGCCGCATGCGCGGCCTGTCAGACCAAACCGAGCTCACGCCCATGCTGCGGCTCATTCACAAACGCTACTTCGTCGAGCTCGGGGTCAACAACTCCAAGCAGGCTCGCGCAAGTTTCATGTACATCTTCTGAAAGGAACTCCGATGAAAAACCTGTCCCACCTCCTCGTTGCCGCGCTGCTTGCCGGCACCACCGCATCGGCTTTTGCCGCCACCAGCGTCAAGGTCGGCGTCAACGGCATGGTGTGCGCCTTCTGCGCACAAGGCATCGAAAAGCGGCTGTCGCAGCTCCCCGCAACGCAGGCCGTCTATGTCGACTTGAAGCAAAAGATCGTGGCCGTCGAGGCCAAGCAGGGGCAGACGCTGGACACCAAGGCCATCGCAGCCGAGATCACCGATGCAGGCTACGACGTGAAGACGCTTGAGACAGTCGAGCAGTCGCTGGCCGAGATCAAGGCCAGTATCAAGGCCAAGAAATGAGCCCTGACGGCATCGCCGAATCCAGAACGGGCCTGTGGACCTCGGTGCTGAGCCTGTTCGCCAGCTCCAGCACCCTGGTCTGCTGCGCGCTGCCGGCGTTGCTGGTGGCACTGGGTGCAGGGGCTGCGCTCTCATCGCTGGTGTCGGTCTTCCCGCAGCTGGTCTGGCTGAGCGAACACAAGCTGGCGCTTTTTGTGTTCGCCGGGCTGGCCATGGCCGTGAGCGGTGGCCTGCAATGGCGCAACCGGAATGCACCCTGCCCGGCTGACCCGGCGCTCGGACGGGCCTGCCTCGCCACCCGCAAGGCCTCAGCGCGTGTCTACGGGGTCAGTGTGCTGGTCTACCTGGCGGGAGCCTGGTTCGCGTTTGTTCAACCGGCGCTGTCTGGCAGCAGCTAGACCGAGGCCTCGTGCGCAGCCCTCACAGGCTGCGCACCATCTCGATGTGCGGAATGCCGACCTCTTCGAACATCACGCCCCGAGGCACAAACCCGGCACGCGTGTAGAAGGCCGCAGCCGAAGCCTGTGCGTGCAGCACCGCCTCGCGGTAGCCGCGCTCGCGTGCCGTTTTCATCAGCGCATCCAGCACCGAACGCCCGACGCCGCTGCTGCGCATGGTCTGGCTCACGGCCATGCGGCCGATCTTGGCAACACCCGGCACGTGCTCCAGCAAACGCCCGGTGCCAAGCGGCTGGCCAAAGCGGTTGTAGGCCACGGCGTGGATGCAGCCTGGGTCGGGGTCGGCTTCGTCCCACTCCATCTGCATCGGGATGCCCTGCTCTTCAATGAACACCGCCGTGCGGATACGCCCTGCATCGCGCCCCAGCTCGGCCCAGTCGCCCACACGCACCTCGACCATCGGCTTGCCGGCCTCGAAGCCTTGCAGCAGGTCGCGCAACTCTTGCGGCACCGGCTTCGAGGTTTGTGTGGCCGGGTCGGCAAACACATAGACCAGCTCGCCGGTGATGAGCGGCTGGTCGTTGCGCATCACGGCGCAGTTGAACACCAGCGACGAGGTGCCGATGCGCGCACAGCGCACGCCGATTTCGAGCACGTCGTCGTAACGCGCCGAGCCGAGGTACTCGACTGTGGCCTTGCGCACATAGAGATCACCACCCAGGTAGGCCATGGTCTCCGTGTAGGGCATGGCGAGGGCACGCCAGTAGCCGCCAACCGCGGTGTCGAAGTACATCAGGTAATGGCCGTTGAAGACGATCTTCTGCATGTCGACCTCGGCCCAGCGCACACGCAGGCGCTCGACGAACCGGAACTCGTTTCTCTTCATGTCTGGAATGCTTTCTTGAGTGCGTTGGCGGCAGCGTCCATGGCCGCGCCGGCTTCGGGCAGGGAGCGCCCCATTTTGATGAAATCGTGCGTGACGCCGCGGTACAGCTCCAGGTCGACCGGCACGTGCGCGGCACGCAGCTTGTCGGCGTAGGCCACACCTTCGTCGATCAGCGGGTCGCATTCGGCGAGGACCACGCAGGCGGGCGCCACGCCCTCGGCATCGTCGGCATGCAGCGGTGCAAAGCGCCAGTCGCTGCGGTCGGTGTGATCGATGTAGTGGTCGAAGAACCAGCCGATGCCATCGGCGTCGAGCAAGTAGCCGCTGGCAAAACGTTTGTGCGAGGGCGTGTCCTGGTAGGCCGAGGTGCCGGGGGTGATGAGCAGTTGCAGAGCCAGCTGCAAGCCGATGTCGCGTGCACGCAGCGCGGTCACCGCGGCGAGCGTGCCGCCGGCGCTGTCTCCTCCGACGGCCAGGCGCTTGCTGTCCAGGCCAAGCGCCTGGCTCTGCTGGCTCAGCCATGCCATGGCCGCCCAGGCGTCGTTCACGGCGACGGGAAAACGATGCTCGGGTGCGAGGCGATAGTTCAAGGCCACCACCGCCGCACCGCTGCGCAGCGCGAGCTGGCGGCACAGGCTGTCGTGCGTCTCCAGGTTGCCAATGGTGAAGCCGCCACCGTGCAGGTAGAGCAGCACAGGCAACTGATCATGGCTGGGAGCGTACAGCCGCGCGGGCAACAGCGTGCCGTCGCCGGCCGGCAGCTCCAGCTCCTGCACCCGGGCCAAGGGCGCGCGCGGCAGGTCGAGTACCTCGGAGCGCAAGGTGTACGAACGCCGCGCGTCGCGTACAGGCATGTGGTGCAGGGGCGGGAAACCGGCGCGCTGAATGCGTGTCAGCACGCTGCGCATCGCGGGGGTCAGGAGGGGGTCATTCACGAGGGGGCAATGGGATGTACCGATGCAGCGGCGCAGTGTGCCAGAGCATACTCAGCCACCCTCTCTCAGAGCTTTTTCACCATGGCTTTCATCAACTACATCACGCAGATCCAGCTCGACTACGGCACCGTCGCGATGCTGCCGCAAGAGTGCGAGCGCATCGGCATGCGCAAGCCGCTGGTCGTCACCGACGCGGGCGTGCGCGCGGCCGGCGTGCTCGACAAGGCGTTGGCCGCGCTCGGCAAGGTGCCGCATGCGGTGTTCGATCAAACCCCGTTCAACCCGACCGAAGCCGCCGTGCGCGCCGCCGTCGAGGTCTACAAGGCCAACGGTTGCGATGGCCTCATTGCCGTGGGCGGCGGCTCCAGCATCGATCTCGCCAAGGGCGTGGCGATCGCTGCCACCCACCCTGGCCCGATGAAAACCTACGCCACCATCGAAGGCGGCAGCGCCAAGATCACCGACGCCGTGGCACCGCTGATTGCCGTGCCCACCACCGCAGGCACCGGCAGCGAGGTGGCGCGTGGCGCCATCGTGATCGTCGACGACGGCCGCAAGCTCGGCTTTCACAGCTGGTCTCTGGTGCCACGCACCGCCATCTGCGACCCCGAGTTGACGCTGGGCCTGCCCGCCTGGCTGACGGCCGCCACCGGCATGGACGCCATCGCCCACTGCATGGAAACCTTCATGGCCCCGGCCGTGAACCCACCGGCCGACGGCATCGGCCTCGATGGCCTGGAGCGCGGCTGGAAGCACATCGTGCGCGCCACCGAAAACGGGGCCGACCGCGAAGCACGCTGGAACATGATGTCGGCCAGCATGCAGGGCGCAATGGCGTTCCAGAAGGGGCTGGGCGCAGTTCACTCACTGAGCCACAGCCTGGGTGGCGCCAACCCCAAGCTGCACCACGGCACGCTCAACGCGATGTTTCTGCCCGAGGTGGTCAAGTTCAATGCGGGGGCCGAGTCGATCCAGCGCGAGCAGCGGCTGCAGCGCATGGCGCATGCGATTGGTATTGGCTCCTGCGACAGCAAGGGCACCGAGCTGGCCGAGGCGCTGCGTGAGCTGAACAAGCGGCTCGGCCTGCCTTCGGGCCTGCGTGCAATGGGCGTGAGCGAAGACATGTTCGACCGCATCATCGACGGCGCGATGAAGGACCATTGCCACAAAACCAACCCTCGTGTGGCGACCGAAGCGGAGTACCGCGAGATGATCGCGCGCTCGATGTAACGCCCGCTCAGGCCGTGCCACGCCCAGGGCAGCGGCCAGGGGCTCCGTTCATGTCCCCCGGGCCGGGCTGCGCCCGACTCTCCTCCTTCACTTCACTGCGCCCCTGGCCACTGCCCTGAGCGATGAGGCGCTCTGCCTTGCCACGAGCTTGCACGGCGGTGGCAGAGCACGGCACCCCGCTCCGACGCTCCCGCACGATCTCAGACCGCACAAATGAAAAAGGCCCAAAGGCTTGAACGCCATCGGGCCTGTCTCTCGCGTCATACAGCGGCAGCGGCTCAACAGAGCCGCGCCCAAAACAACGATCTCAGTGGAACTGCTCTTCTTCGGTCGAGCCGGTCAGCGCCTTGACCGAGGACGAACCGCCCTGGATCACGGTGGTCACGTCGTCGAAGTAACCGGCGCCAACTTCTTGCTGGTGCGAAACGAAGGTGTAGCCCTTTTCGCGAGCGGCGAATTCCTTCTCTTGGACCATTTCGGTGTAGTGCTTCATGCCTTCGCCACGGGCGTAAGCGTGGGCAAATTCGAAGGTGTTGTACCAGTTGATGTGGATGCCAGCCAGCGTGATGAACTGGTACTTGTAGCCCAGTGCCGACAGCTCTTCCTGGAACTTGGCGATCGAACGGTCGTCGAGGTTCTTCTTCCAGTTGAACGACGGCGAGCAGTTGTACGACAGCAGCTTGCCCGGCACCTTGGCGTGCACGGCTTGCGCGAATTCACGGGCAAAGCCGATGTCGGGCGTGCCGGTTTCGCACCACACCAGGTCGGCGTACGGAGCGTAGGCAACACCACGGCTGATGGATTGCTCCAGGCCGTTCTTCACACGATAGAAGCCTTCTTGCGTGCGCTCGCCGGTCAGGAAAGGCTTGTCGTTGGCATCGTGGTCGCTGGTGATCAGGTTGGCGGCTTCAGCGTCGGTACGGGCCAGAACGATGGTCGAAACGCCCATCACGTCGGCGGCAAAACGCGCTGCGATCAGCTTCTCGCAGGCTTCGTGCGTAGGAACCAGCACCTTGCCACCCATGTGACCGCACTTCTTCACGGCAGCCAGCTGGTCTTCGAAGTGCACGCCGGCTGCGCCAGCGGCGATCATGTTCTTCATCAGCTCGAAGGCGTTCAGCACGCCGCCGAAACCGGCTTCAGCGTCGGCCACGATCGGCAGGAAGTAGTCGACGAATTCCTTGTGGCCTGGGCCCACGCCACGCGACCATTGAATCTCGTCAGCGCGCTTGAAGGTGTTGTTGATGCGGCGAACCATGGTCGGCACCGAGTCGTAGGCATACAGCGACTGGTCGGGGTACATGGTCTCAGACGTGTTGCCATCGGCGGCAACTTGCCAGCCCGACAGGTACACGGCTTCCAGGCCAGCCTTGGCTTGCTGCATGGCTTGGCCGGCGGTGATCGCACCGAAGGCGTTGACGTAACCCTTCTTCGAGCCGCCATTGACCTTGGCCCACAAGGTTTCAGCGCCGCGCTTGGCCAGCGTGTACTCGGGCTGCAGGCTGCCGCGCAGACGCACCACATCGGCGGCGGAGTAGCCGCGCTTCACGCCCTTCCAACGGGGGTTTTCGGCCCAGTCTTTTTCAAGGGCTGCGATCTGTTGTTCACGGGTCAGGTTGGTCATATCTAACTCCAAAAGGATGTTGCTGAAGACGAGAGAGAGAGAGGCGAAGAAATCTGGGCTCAAGGATAGCGCCCACCATCCGGAAGGGGAAGACTTATGTCTTATATAAGACTATAAATATTGCCCATATGAATCAAATACTTAGACCTGAAATTTCTGGATGCGAAATGGTTTCTTCTAAGATGGAAAGAAATACCGCACCGCAGCATTGCTAGATATCGCAATGCGAAAGCGCCATTCCTGTATGTGAAAGCGTGACAGCCATGGCAAGCTCACGCCATGAGTTCATTTGCCTTCCTCTCGGGCAACACCTTTTTGCGTGCGCCCCAGTTGCCGCCAAGCACGCCCTACGCCGTGGCCGGCATCGCCTGGGACGGTTGTGTGACCAACCGCCCCGGTGCTCGCTTTGGCCCGCGCGCCATTCGCGAAGCCAGCCACATGCTGTGCGACGGCACGCACCCGCACTTCAATCTCAGCCCCGAAGGCCAGCTCGGCGATGCCGGTGATCTGGCGCTGCCCAACACCAGCCTGCAGGCCATGCGCGCCGCGATGGGCCCGCAGGTCGAGCCGCTGATCCGCGCGCACCACATGGCGTGGCTGGGTGGCGACCACTCCATCAGCCTGCCCTTGCTCCGCGCTTACAAAGCCTGGCTGGGCAAGCCGCTGGCGATGATCCATTTCGACGCCCACTGCGACACCTGGACCGACCATTTCGGCGAGCCGAGCGGCCACGGCACCTGGGTCTACGAGGCGATTCAAGAAGGCCTGGTCATCAAGGAATGTTTCACTCAGCTGGGCATTCGATCGGCGGGCCTGCGCGAGGCGCGAGAGTATGTTCAGGGCCAAGGCGGCCAAGTCTTTACTGCGCGATCCTTGCGGGGGCTCGAAAACGCCACGCAGCTCGCTCCGGTGATCGCCGCCATCCGCACCCGCCTCGCCGAACACGGCAACCCACCCGTCTATCTGAGCCTCGACATCGACTGCCTCGACCCCGCCTTCGCCCCCGGCACCGGCACGCCCGAGCCCGGTGGCATGAGCACCAACCAGGTGCTCACGCTGATGGAAGAGTTGGCCGACCTGCCTTTCGTGGGCATGGATTGTGTAGAGGTCTCGCCGCCTTACGATCACGCTGAGTTGACCAGTTATGCCGCCGCCTGCTTCGTCTGGACTTACCTTTGCGGGCGGCTGGCGCACCCAAACCCCTGATTGGCAGTGCACCCAAAAGTTGCCGCCATTGATTTACCTGATGAATCGTCCCCTCTGAAGGAGAACCCCATGCCCCAGAACCTCGACGCCTACTGGATGCCCTTCACGGCCAACCGCCAGTTCAAACAAGCACCTCGCCTGATCTCGCGCGCCGAGGGCATGCATTTCTGGACGCCCGACAACCGCCAGGTGCTCGACAGCATTGCCGGCCTGTGGTGCGTGAACGCCGGCCATGCGAGGCCCAAGATCGTCGAGGCGATTCGCCAGCAGGCCAGCGAGATGGATTTCGCGCCGCCCTTCAACATGGGCCACCCCAAACAGTTCGAGCTGGCCGAGCGATTGGTCGAGCTCACGCCGCCGGGGCTCGACAAGGTGTTCTACGCCAACTCCGGCTCCGAGGCGGTCGACACGGCATTGAAGATGGCGCTGGCCTACCACCGAGCGCGCGGCGACGGCTCGCGCACGCGCTTGATCGGCCGTGAGCGCGGGTACCACGGCGTCAACTTCGGCGGCATCTCGGTGGGCGGCATGGTCGCCAACCGCAAGATGTTTGGCACGCTGCTTTCGGGCGTCGACCACATCCGCCACACCCACGACCCGCGCAACGCCTTCAGCAAAGGCCAGCCGGAGCACGGCGCCGAGCTGGCCGACGACCTCGAGCGTCTGGTGGCGCTGCACGACGCGTCGACCATCGCCGCAGTGATCGTCGAGCCCGTCGCCGGCTCCACCGGCGTGCTGGTGCCGCCCAAAGGCTACCTGGAGCGGCTGCGCAGCATCTGCGACAAACACGGCATCTTGCTGATCTTCGACGAGGTCATCACCGGGTTTGGCCGCCTGGGCTCCCCCTTCGCCGCGACGCATTTCAACGTGACACCCGATCTGATGACAGTCGCCAAGGGCCTGACAAACGGCAGCGTTCCCATGGGCGCGGTGATCGCCCACCAGAAGATCTACGACGCCTTCATGAACGGCCCCGAGCACGTGATCGAGTTCTTCCACGGCTACACCTACTCGGGCCACCCGCTCGCTTGCGCGGCAGCGCTCGGCACGCTCGACACCTATGCCGACGATGGCCTGCTCACACGCGCCAGCAAGATGGCCGCGACCTTCGAGAACGCCGTGCATTCGCTCAAAGACATGCCCAACGTGATCGACATCCGCAACATGGGGCTGGTGGGCGGCATCGAGCTCGCACCCATCCCGGGCGAGCCTGGCAAGCGTGCGTTCTCGGTGTTTCTCGACTGTTGGGAAAAGGGCCTGTTGATCCGCACCACCGGCGACACCATTGCGATGTCGCCACCGCTGATCATCGAGAACAAGCACATCGACCAGATCATCGGCACGGTGTCTGACGCGATCAAGCGCGCTGCATGAGCCCGCCGGACCGCCCCAAGGGCGAATACCGGCGTGAGCAGTACGAAGGTCTTCTCCAGTGAGCTTTCTGCGCACGGACGACGAACTGGCGCGTCACTCTTACTACAACGCCACGGCGTCACGCACGCATGGCTTTGGCACCCTGCGGTCCAGCGTGGACTGTGACGTGGCCGTGGTCGGCGGCGGTCTGGCAGGCTTGTCGGCCGCCATCGAGCTGGCCGACCGGGGCTACAGCGTGGTGGTGCTGGAGGCCCAGCAGGTTGGCTGGGGTGCGTCGGGCCGCAACGGCGGGCAGGCGCTCGCCGGCCTGGCCTGTGACCAGTCTGTCATCGAAAAACAACTGGGCATGGAGGCCGCGCGCCGCGTCTGGGCCATGACCCTCGAGGCGCTGGATCTCATCCAACAGCGTTGCGAACGTTTCAGCATCGACTGCGACTGGCAGCCGGGCTACTTGAGCCTGGCCACCAACGCCCGCAAAGCTCAAGAGTTGCGCGCTTCGCATTCGCACCTGCAGGCCCACTACGGCGACACCAGCACCTGGATCAACGCCCAGGAGCTGCCGAAATGGATCGCCAGCCCGCGCTTTCACAGTGGCCTGTACGACGCACGCTCGGGGCATTTGCACCCGCTGAAGTACAGCCTCGGCCTGGCGCGTGCCGCTGCGAGCGTGGGTGTGCGCATCTTCGAGAAGAGCGCCGTCATCGCGCTGACCCAAGGTCCCACGGCCAAGCTGAAAACGGCCCACGGCGAGGTGCGCGCCTCGCACGTGCTGCTGGCCGGCAACGTGTACCTGCAAAACCTGGCGCCGACACTTTCACCGCGCATCATGCCGGTCGGCACCTACATCGTGGCCTCCGAGCCCATCGAACCGGCGGTATTGCATTCGCTGATCCCCACGCGCTCGGCGGTGTGCGACACCAACTTCGTGCTCGACTACTTTCGCCCCACCGCCGACCACCGCATGCTTTATGGCGGGCGGGTCAGCTACAGCACCGCCACGCCGCGCAACCTTTCGGCCAGCATGCAGAAGCGCATGGCGTGCACCTTCCCGCAGTTGGCCGACACCCAAGTGGAGTTCGCCTGGGGCGGCTTCGTCGACATCTCGATGAACCGCGCGCCCGATTTCGGGCGCATCGGCACCAACGTGTATTACCTGCAAGGCTTCTCGGGCCACGGCCTCGCGCTCACCGGCCTGGCCGGCAAACTGGTGGCCGAAGCCATCGCCGGCAGCGCCGAGCGCTTCGACCTGTTCGCGAAGCTGCGCCACCGCAGCTTCCCAGGCGGAGCGCTGTTGCGCACCCCGGCCCTGATGCTTGGCATGGCGTACTACCGGCTGCGCGACATGCTGTGAGCCTTACTGGACGATCACCGTGTACATGCTGGTGCCCGTGTTGTTCCATGCGCCCAGCGAGACGGTGGCACCGGCGTTGAAGCGCTTCCGGTAAAGGCTGAAGCCACGTGACACGCTGGCGCTCTCGGCCTGGGTGAGGTCGGCGCCGGTGTCGGTCCAGCTGCTGTCGACCCATGACGGCCGCGCGCGGCGGTTGTCGAGCGCGATGTACACGTCGGCCGGGGCGGCCGTCACGGTGAAGCTGACCAGCGGCGAACCCGTGTAGCCCTTTGACGCGTTCGCGCTGCGGATCCAGCTGCCCCCGGCCACCAAGGCCGGCACGCTCGAGAAGGTGTAGCTGCGGTCGCCATACGCCAGGTTGCTCGCCTGCAGGTTCTGCTGCACCGACCAGGCGGCCGCATTGGCAGCGTCGCTCAGCCGCAGGTTGGACACCTGGGGCTTCGGCGGGACGATCACTTCCCATTGCTCTTCGCCCCGCGGGAATGCATTGAGCAAGCTGATGCCGCCCAGCAGCAGCAGGCCCGATGCCTGTGAAGACTGCGTTGGCGTGCCGACCGGCCCGCCCCAGTTGACGCCAAGCCCATTCTGCGCATCGCGGCTGTTGGCCCACAGGCCATCGGCGCTGGTTTTCAGGAACGCCAGGTACTGCGGTTTGTTGCCCCGGTCAGCGTTATAGAGCCGCGCCAGGCCCTGGGCGAACATGCCCTTGAAGATGAGCGCGTCGCCGGTGCACCCACCGCCCCACGCGTCGCACACGTCGCGGTAGGTCCCGTTGGGGTGCACCATGCGGCTCATGGCCGACTCGGCAATGAGCTCGGCGCTGGCCAGGTAGCCGCGGTCACCGGTCAGGCGGAACATCTCTGCCAGGCCGCCGAGGATCACGCCCTGGTTGTACGACCAGGTGGCCTGCCCGTTGTTCTGGCAACTGCTGTTCAGCCCGTCGTTGATCAGCCCCTGCGCATTGATCATGCCGCTGCGGTTGATGAACCAGTCCACCTCCTTGAGCGCCCAGTCGCGGTAGCTGCCCGGGCCAGTGCCATTGGGCGCGCGGCGCGCGAGGCGCGAGGCAGCCAGGAGGAACAGCTCGTTGGTGATGGCGTTCTTGTAGTTGCGCTCGTCGGTCCACCACAGGCCACCGCCGCAGGTGCTGTCCCAGGCCAGGGTCATGTCGCTGAAGATGGCCTGGGCTTCGACCAGGAAGGCCCGGTCGCCGGTCACGTCGTACGCGCGCAGCCAGGCGTTGGCGTACCAGCCCATGTCGTCGTAGTACAGCTTGTTCGAGTCGCCCGAGCGCCACCCGCGGCCGTAGCGCAGAGAGTCATCGATCAGCGTGCGGTACTTCGGGTCGCGGGTGCGCTGGTAGATGTTGATGATGGCGTCGAGCGTCGGGCCTTTGGTCCAGCCGTTGGCGCGCACGTTGAACCCCGCCAGCAGCTTGGTCATCGCTGCGGTTTCGCGGGCTTCGGCCACCGGGTCGATGGCGGCGGCGACCTCGCGCCCCGTGTCGGGTGCCGCTGGCGACGCAGCGGGGTTGGCATCGTTTGTCGCTCCGCCGCAACCGGCGATGAGGGCGGCCGCAGCCAAGGCTGCGAGCATTGCAAGTGGTGTGTTCAAGCGCGTCTCCTGTGTCGATCGATGCAAGCACAAATAGAATAAATGTTCTTGCATTAATCAATGTAGAACGTATGTTTCACAACGTCCAGCATCGAATGGTGTCGAGATGTGCTGCCACGAAGCGCTATCACCGAGACACAGAAAACGGGGCAATAGGCAGGCGATGACCTTGCCCACACGGCGCCAGTGTTGACTTCGGCGTTGGGCCGGGCACACTCATTGCTCTCACACGGTATGCAGAAAGCCCAGTGCGCCGGCCAAGAACCGCAGCGCAGCAAGCCCAATGAACACCCTCTCTCACGCTGCACCGGCCTCGAAGCCGGTCGTCCTCATCCCCGCCTGCAACCGCATGATCGGGGCGCACCCCTTCCACGTTGCCGGCAAGAAATACATCGACGCGGTTCGCCTGGGCGGCTGCCTGCCGCTCATCGTGCCCTTCGTCCATTCGACTGAAGTCGATGAACTGCTCGACCATGCCGATGGCGTGCTGCTGACGGGCTCTCCCTCCAACGTGCACCCCAGCCACTTCGGCGAAGAGGTACACGACACCACCCTGCCGCTCGACATCGATCGCGACGCCTGGACGCTGCCGCTGATCCCGCGGGCGCTGCAGCGCGGCATTCCGCTCTTCGCCATCTGCCGCGGCTTCCAGGAGGCCAACGTCGCCCTCGGTGGCAGCCTCTACCAGGCGGTACAAGAGGTGCCCGGCCAGCGCGACCACCGCGGTGCCACCGACGGCACCGCCGAAGCGCAGTACGCGTTTGCGCACGAAGTGCACGTCGAGGTGGGTGGCTTGCTCGCCTCCATCGTCGACCAGCCCGAGTTCCAGGTGAACTCGGTGCATGGCCAGGGTGTCAAGAAACTCGCACCCGGCCTGCGTGTCGAGGCACGTGCGCCCGACGGTTTGGTCGAGGCCTTTTCGATGCCCGACGCCCAATCGTTCAACCTGTGCGTGCAGTGGCACCCCGAGTGGCAAGCCGCGCACAACCCGATTTCGCTGAAGCTGTTCAAGGCCTTCGGCGCGGCATGCCAGTCCTTCAGAGACCGCCACAGGGAACCCCACCACGACCCTGACCGATAGTGACCCCCTGGTCGCTACGCTCCCGCCCCAGACGGGGCGCCGCCCGGCTTGGGGCGGCTCGACGCCGGACATCGGCGTGTCTCAGTAAAACTCAAAAACAGGTGATCCCATGGTGGACAAGAACAACTTCAACTTCAGCGACCTGGAGCAGTGGCTCAACGACAGGCGCGTGACCGAGATCGAGTGCCTCGTGCCCGACCTCACCGGCGTGGCCCGCGGCAAGATCCTGCCGCGCGAAAAATTCACCGAGGACCGCGGCATGCGGTTGCCCGAGGCCATCGTGGCGATCGGGGTGACCGGTGAATTCCCCGAGGAAGGCCCGTACTACGACGTGATCCACGCGACCGACCGCGACATGCACCTGCGCCCAGACCCAAGCACGGTGCGCATCGTGCCCTGGGCCGTCGACCCGACGGCGCAGATCCTGCACGACTGTTTCGATCGCGACGGCAAGATGATTCCGTACGCACCGCGCTCGGTGCTGCGCAACATCTGCGACCTCTACGCCGCCGAGGGCTGGGACCCGGTGGTCGCCCCCGAGCTCGAGTTCTATCTCATCGAGCGCAACTCCGACCCCAACACCCCGCTGCGCCCGCCCAAGGGCCGAAGTGGCCGCGCCGAGACCTCGCGCCAGGCGTATTCGATCGACGCGGTGAACGAGTTCGACCCGCTGTTCGAAGACATCTACGCCTACTGCGAGCAGATGGAGTTGAACGTCGACACCCTCATCCACGAGGTCGGCGCGGGCCAGATGGAGATCAACTTCTTCCACGACCATCCGCTGGGGTTAGCCGACGAGGTGTTCTTCTTCAAGCGCACCATCCGCGAGGCGGCACTGCGCCACGAGATGTATGCCACCTTCATGGCCAAGCCCATGGCCAACGAGCCCGGCAGCGCGATGCATGTGCACCAGAGCATCTTGAACAAGGCGACCGGCAAGAACATCTTCAGCAACCCCGATGGGTCGCCGAGCAAGGAGTTCTTCTGGTACATCGGCGGCCTGCAAAAGTACACGCCCGCCGCGATGGCGCTGTTTGCGCCCTACGTCAACTCGTATCGGCGGCTCGCGCGCTCGACCGCTGCGCCCATCAACATCCAGTGGGGCACCGACAACCGCACCGTCGGCATTCGTTCGCCGGTGGCCACGCCTGCCGCACGGCGCATTGAAAACCGCGTGATCGGCGCCGACGCCAACCCCTACGTGGCACTCGCCGCGACCCTGGCCTGTGGCTACCTCGGCATGAAAAACAAGATCGAGCCGGCCGCCGAATGCAAAGGCGACGCCTACCTCTCCGAGTACCAGTTGCCACGCTCGCTGAGTGAAGCGCTGGGCTGGCTTGCCGATGAAAAAGACCTGCACGATGTGCTCGGCAAATCCTTCATCACGGTGTACTCCGAGGTCAAGGAGATCGAGCACGACGAGTTCATGAAAGTCATCTCGCCGTGGGAGCGCGAGCACCTGCTGCTTCACGTCTGAACCATTCACCACCATGACCCTCAGCACTGCACGCACCACCCAAGACTGGCAAGCCGCCGACGCGGCGCACTACCTCCACCCCTTCACCGATTTCAAGTCTCTCGCCAAGAAGGGATCGCGCGTCATCACCAAGGCCGACAACATCTACCTGTGGGACAGCGAGGGCCACAAAATCCTCGATGCGATGTCGGGCCTATGGTGCGTGAACGTCGGCTACGGCCAGCAGGAGCTGATCGACGCGGCCACGAACCAGCTCAAGACCCTGCCCTTCTACAACTCCTTCTTCCAGACGGCCACGCCGCCGGCCATCGAGCTGGCCGAGCTGCTGGCGCAGGTCACGCCGCCGCAGTTCAAGCATGTGTTCTTCGCCGGTTCGGGCTCGGAGGCCAACGACACCATCGTGCGCATGGTGCGCCGCTACTGGGACTTGCAAGGCCAGCCGCAGCGCAGCGTGATCATCAGCCGCCACAACGCCTACCACGGCTCCACCATGGCGGGCGCGTCGCTCGGTGGCATGAGCGGCATGCACGAACAAGGTGGGCTGCCCATCCCCGGCATCGTTCACATCGAACAGCCGTTCTGGTTCGAGAGCGATCGAAAGCTGAGCCGTGACGAGTTCGGCCTCAAGGCAGCGCGTGCGCTCGAAGCCAAGATCCTCGAGGTGGGTGCCGACAAGGTTGCCGCTTTCATCGGCGAGCCCATCCAAGGTGCCGGTGGGGTGATCGTGCCGCCCGCCACCTATTGGCCCGAGATCCAGCGCATTTGCGACAAGCACGGCATCCTGCTGATCGCCGACGAGGTCATCACCGGCTTCGGTCGCACCGGCAACTGGTTCGGCTGCGAAACCCTGGGCTTCAAGCCCGACCTGATGACCTTTGCCAAGGGCGTGAGCTCAGGCTACATCCCGCTCGGCGGGGTGATGGTGGGCGAGCGTGTCGCACGTGTGCTCATCGACAAGGGCGGCGAGTTCAATCATGGCTACACCTACTCCGGCCACCCTGTGGCCTGCGCAGTGGCCGTGGCCAACATCAAGTTCATCCAGCGTGAACGCCTGGTGGAGCGCGTGCGCGAAGAACTCGGCCCCTACCTCGCGAAGAAGTTTGCCGAGCTGGGCGAGCACCCCTTGATCGGCGAGGCCCAGACCTGCGGCCTGATGGGCGCATTGCAGATCGTCAAGAACAAGACGACGCTCGAAACCTTCGACGGCAAGCTCGAAGTCGGCATGCTCTGTCGCGCCCACTGCTTCGGCAACGGCCTGATCATGCGCGCCGTCGGCGACCGCATGATCATCGCGCCACCGTTGGTGATGACGCTGGCCCAGATCGACGAGATGGCCGCGCTCATCCGCAAGTGTCTCGATTTGACACAGGCCGAGCTGAAGCAAAAAGGCTATCTGTAGAAACGGCGCGTGTGGCACGGGGTTTGCCTGTACAGCCGGGGTACGACGCGCTGCCTAGACTGGCGCAGATTGATCGAGGTCTCAACATGAAGGAGAAGGCAATGAAGCAGGTGTTCGGCGCTCTGGGTTTGGCTCTTTCTGCAACCGCTGTACTGTGGGCACCGCCAGCGGCGGCGCAGGAAGAAGAGAAGGTTCTGAACATCTACAACTGGTCCGACTACATCGCTGAAGACACGATCAAGAACTTCGAAAAAGAGACCGGCATCAAGGTCCGCTACGACAACTTCGACAACAACGAGATCGTCCACGCCAAGCTGGTGGCCGGCAAGACGGGCTACGACATCGTCGTCCCCTCGTCGCACTGGGCCAAGCTGCAGGTCGATGGCGGCCTGCTGCGCAAGATCGACCGCGCGCAAGTGCCCAACTACAAGAACCTCGACCCCGACGTTCAGGCCCAGCTCGCCAAGCTCGACCCGGGCAACCAGTACATGGTCAACTGGCTGTGGGGCTACACCACGGTGGGCATCAACGTCGACAAGGTGAAAGCGGCCCTCGGCAGCACCCCCATGCCCGACAACGCCTGGGACCTGGTCTTCAAGCCCGAGTACATCAGCAAGCTCAAGAGCTGCGGCGTGTCCTTCCTCGACTCGCCCACCGAAGTGGTGCCTGCCGCTCTGTACTACCTGGGCAAGCCGGCTTACAGCAAGACCGCGTCTGACTACACCGCCGCGTCCAACCTGCTCAAGAGCATCCGCCCGCATGTCACGTTATTCAGCTCGTCGGGCTACATCAACGACATGGCCAGCGGCTCCATCTGCCTGGCGCTCGGGTGGTCGGGTGACATCAACATCGCCCGCCAGCGTGCCATCGACGGCAAGACCGGCCAGAAAATCGAAGCCTTGCTGCCCAAGACCGGCGGCCTGCTTTTCTTCGACGTGATGGTCATCCCCACCGACGCCGCGCACCCAAACAATGCGCACAAGTTCATCAACTACATGCTTCGCCCCGAGGTGAGCGCCGCGCTCACCAACAAGGTGTTTTACGCCAACGCCAACAAGGAGTCGAAGAAGCTCATCAAGCCCGAAGTGGCGAACAACCCGACGGTGTTCCCGCCTGAGGCCGAGATGAAGAAGATGTCGGCCCCCGATGCGATTGCCAACGACCTGCGTCGCCTGATGACGCGAACCTACACCTCGTTCAAGACCGGGCTGTGATGCTGAAAGAAATGAGCGCGGCGCCGCCGCCGAAGCCTGCAGACACGTCCGCATTTCTCCAGATCCGCGACGTCGTCAAGGATTTCAGCGGCTACAAGGCCGTCAACAACGTCAGCATCGACATCGCCAAGGGCGAGATCTTCGCCCTGCTCGGCTCCTCGGGCTGCGGCAAGACCACGCTCCTGCGCATGTTGGCCGGCTTCGAGACACCCACCTCCGGCAAGATCATCCTCAACGGGCAAGACCTCGCAGGGCAGGAGCCCCGCGAGCGGCCGTTGAACATGATGTTCCAGAGCTACGCGCTCTTCCCGCACCTCACGGTGTGGGACAACATCGCCTTCGGCCTGCGCCGTGAAGGCCTGGCCAAGGACAAGGTGGCCGAGCGGGTGGAGGCCATGCTCAAGCTGGTGCAGCTGGGCACGTTTGCCA
>JACMKJ010000041.1 GCA_014380155.1 Rhizobacter sp.
CAGGGCCTCGGCGACCGAGGCGGCGATCTTGTCGATCATGGGCATCCAGGAACTGCTCCTGGATGATTCTAGGGGCTGGCTAACCGCGCTTGAAACCGACGACCAGCAACACGCCGCCGAGCAGCACCGCGCAGCGGCCTGCGTGGTCGAGGCGCGAGGTGCCGAGACCTTCGGCTTTGATGCCACCCGCGTGGCCACGATGGTCGGCTTGAAAGCCGCCACCGGCCCGCTGGCCAGCACCTACCTCAACCACCCGAGCCAGCAGCTCGACGTGGTGGCGGTGACCGGCACCAACGGCAAAACTTCGGTGGCCTGGTGGGTGGCTCAGTCAATGAGCCTGCTCGGCCGGCGCTGCGGTGTGGTGGGCACACTGGGCGTGGGCGAGCCGCCCTCGTCGGCGGCGCCCTCGGCATCGATCTTGTCGACCGGCCTCACCACGCCCGACCCGGTGACGGTGCAAACGGCCTTTCGCCGTTTTGCCGACAGCGGCTTTGCGGCTTGTGCGATCGAAGCCTCGTCGATCGGCATCGTCGAGCAGCGCATGGCCGGCACGCAGATCGCGGTGGCCTTGTTCACCAACCTCACACGCGACCACATCGACTACCACGGCGACATGGACACCTACTGGGCGGCCAAAGCCCAGCTCTTCGCCTGGCCCGGCCTGCGCGCGGCGGTGCTCAACGTTGACGACGAGCGTGGCGCGGCGCTCGCACCCAGCCTGAGCGGGCTCGATGTGTGGACCTACGGCACGGGCAAATCGGCCCGCCTTTTGGCCAGCCGCATCGCCTACCGCGATGGTGGCCTGGCTTTCACGCTCAACGAAAACGCGGAGGCCGTCGAGGTGCGCAGCGGTTTGATTGGCGACTACAACGTCTCCAACCTGTTGGCCGTGATCGGTGGCCTGCGCGCGCTCGGTGTGCCCTTGGTCGACGCAGCGCGCGTGTGTGCGCAGCTCACGGCCGTACCGGGCCGCATGCAGTCGGTCGTGTCGGTTGCGGGGCCGGCGGTGGTGGTCGACTACGCTCACACGCCCGACGCATTGGAAAAAGCCTTGCAAGCGCTGCGCCCCTTGGCGAAAGAGCGTGGCGGCCGGCTGTGGGGCGTGTTCGGTTGCGGTGGCAACCGTGATGCCACCAAGCGCCCGCTGATGGGTGCCATCGCCGAACGTGTGGCCGACCAGGTGGTGGTGACCAGTGACAACCCGCGCAACGAAGTGCCGGGCGACATCCTGAAGCAAATTGCCGCCGGCATGGTGCGCCCTGATCGTGTCGTGGTGATCGAAGACCGCCGCGCCGCGATTGCGCATGCGGTGATGCAGGCGCAGCCGAAAGACGTGATCCTGATCGCCGGCAAGGGCCACGAACCCGATCAAGAGATTGCCGGCGTCAAGCACCCGTTCTCCGATGTCGAAGAGGCGCAGGCCGCGTTGGCGGGGAGGGCGCAGCCGTGATGATGACGCTGGCCCAAGCGCACGCGCTGCTGCCGGGCTCGACCCTCATCGGCGACGGCCGGGTGGAAATCGGCCGTGTGCACTCCGACTCGCGCAGCCTGCAAGCCGGCGACCTGTTCGTCGCTTTGCGTGGCGAGCGCTTCGATGCGAATGACTTTTTGCCGCAGGCGCGCGAAGCCGGTGCCGTGGCGGCCCTGGCCGAGCGCGGCATCGCCGAAGCCGGCTTGCCCGGTTTGCAGGTGACCGACAGCAAACAGGCGCTGGGCGAGCTCGCGGCCGCCTGGCGAGCTTGCTTCGACCTGCCGCTGATCGCAGTGACCGGCAGCAACGGCAAGACCACCGTCACGCAGATGCTGGCCTCGGTGCTGAGGACCTGGTGGGGTGAGGGTGCGTTCTCGACCCAGGGCAACTTCAACAACGACATCGGCGTGCCGCTCACCCTGCTGCGCCTGCGCCAGGACGAGACGGCCCACCACCGCGCCGGTGTGGTCGAGCTGGGCATGAACCACCCCGGCGAGATCGCTTCGCTCGCGGCCATGACGATGCCCAGCGTCGCGCTGGTCAACAATGCGCAGCGCGAGCATCAGGAGTTCATGGCCACGGTCGAGGCCGTGGCGCGCGAAAACGGCACGGTGATCGAAGCGCTGGGCCCGGCCGGTGTGGCGGTGTTCCCGGCCGACGATGCGTTTGCGCCGCTCTGGCACCAGCTTGCGGGCAAGCGCCCGACGCTGACCTTCGCCTTGCGCGGTGAAGCCGACGTGACGGCCGATGCCGAGTGGGCACTCGACCACTGGTCGCTGATGCTGCACACGCCAGCGGGCTTTCACGCGGTGCAGTTGCGCATTGCCGGCTGGCACAACGTGAAGAACGCCCTGGCCGTCACCGCCTGCGCGCTGGCTGCCGGTTGCCCGCTCGACGCCATCGTGCGCGGGCTTGAAGCCTTCGAGCCCGTCAAGGGCCGCTCGCAGCTGAAGAAGGCCCGTGTGCAAGGCGTGCCGGTCACGCTGGTCGACGACACCTACAACGCCAACCCTGATTCGGCCCGCGCGGCCGTCGAAGTGCTGGCTTCGCTGTCGGGCCCGCGTTGGCTCGTGTTGGG
>JACMKJ010000434.1 GCA_014380155.1 Rhizobacter sp.
ACGAGCAGACCAAGATCGAAGGTTTTGCGGCCAACTCGCGCGTGCCGGTGATCAACGGCTTGACCAACGAGTACCACCCCTGCCAGATCCTGGCCGACATCTTCACCTTCATCGAGCACCGCGGCTCGATCGCCGGCAAGGTGGTGGCCTGGGTGGGCGACGGCAACAACATGGCCAACACCTGGCTGCAGGCGGCCGACATCCTGGGCTTCACCTTGCACGTCAGCACACCCACCGGCTATGAGATCGATGCCCGCGTGGCAGGGGTGTCCAACACCTCGTGCGTGAAGGTGTTCAAGAACCCGCTCGACGCCTGCCGCGGCGCCCACCTGGTCACCACCGACGTGTGGACGAGCATGGGTTTCGAGGCCGAGAACGCCGAGCGCATGAAAGCCTTCGCCGACTGGTGCGTCGACCGCGAAATGATGGCCGCCGCGCAGCCCGACGCTCTCTTCATGCACTGCCTGCCAGCGCACCGGGGAGAAGAGGTCGAGGCCGAAGTGATTGACGGCCCTCAATCGGTGGTGTGGGATGAAGCCGAGAACCGCATGCATGTCCAGAAGGCGCTCATGGAGTTCTTGCTGCTGGGCCGCATCGGCTGATCCGCCCTTACCCGAGGCGCCATGAAACTCGCCCTCGTCACCGACTTGCACGCCAACCGCGAAGCAGTCGAGGCTGTGTTGGCCCATGCGCAAAGCCAAGGCGCGGAACGACACGCCTTTCTCGGTGACTTCGTCGGCTACGGTGCCGACCCCGGCTGGGTGGTCGACTGTGTGCGCGAGCATGTGTCGCGCGGCGCCGTGGCGATCAAGGGCAACCACGATGCCGCCGCGGTGATGGGCGCACAGCCGAGCATGGTGGAGGATGCGCGCCAGGTGGTCGCGTGGACGCACGAGCAGTTGGACGCCGAGCAGCTCGACTTCCTCGCCATGCTGCCGCTCACCGTGATCGACGACACACGGCTCTTCGTGCACGCCAACGCCTTCGCGCCGCCCGACTGGGCCTACATCCATGCGCGGTCCGACGCGGTGCGCAGCATGCAAGCCACCGCCTGCCGCATCACCTTTTGCGGCCATGTGCACGAGCCCCGGCTCTACCACCTGGCCAACACCGGCAAGATCGGCGAATTTGCGCCCGTTCCCGATGTGCCCATTCCGCTGTCACCCCAACGCCAGTGGCTGGTGATCCCCGGCTCGGCCGGCCAGCCGCGTGACAGCAACCCCGCCGCCTGCTACGCGATGTTCGACATCGGCAGCGGCGACCTCACCTTCCACCGCGTGCCCTACGACCACGACACCGCAGCCGCCAAGGTGCGAGCAGCCGGTTTGCCGCAGCGTCTGGCACAGCGTCTTCAAGATGGCGGCTGAACTCGGCACCACCGGCAGCGACACCGCGCCCTTCGCGGCGGCGGTGCCGGTCACGCACCCGCTGCGCCCGCTGCAGGCCGGCCAGGTGGTCGACGGCTTCCGGCTCGACAAACACCTGCACCAGGGTGGCATGGCCCAGCTGTGGCAGGTGACTGCGCTCGACAGCACCGAGCCCGAGATGCCGCTGATCATGAAAGTGCCGCGCATCCTCGGCGGCGAAAACCCGGCGAGCATCGTCGGCTTCGAGGTCGAGCAGATGATCTTGCCGCGCCTCACCGGTGTGCACGTGCCGCGCTTCGTGGCCAAGGGCGACTTCACCCGCCAGCCCTACATCGTGATGGAGCGCATAGGCGGTGACTCGCTGCGCAAGCGGCTCGACGCCGCACCTTTGCCCATCGCCGAGGTGGTCGACATCGGCACGCGGGTGGGCACCGCGCTGCACGAGTTGCACCGCCAGCACCTGGTGCACCTGGACGTGAAACCGAGCAACATCATGTTCCGCGAGAGTGGTGAGGCGGTGCTGGTCGACTTCGGCCTGTCGCGCCACGACCACCTGCCCGACCTGCTGGACGAAGAATTCGAGCTGCCGATGGGCACCGCGCCGTACATGTCGCCGGAGCAGGTTCAGTTCGTGCGCAACGACCCGCGCAGCGACCTGTTCGCGCTGGGTGTGATGCTCTACCACCTGACCACCGGCGAGCGCCCCTTCGGCTCGCCCGACAGCGTGCGCGGACTGCGCGAGCGCCTGTACCGCGATCCCACCCCACCCATCACGCTGCGGCCCGATTGCCCGCCCTGGCTGCAAGAGATCATCTTGCAGGCGCTGGAGCCACAGCCCGACAACCGCCACCAGACCAGCGCACAACTCGCCTTCGAGCTGCAAAATCCCGACCAGGTGGTGCTGACCGAACGTGCCGCGCGCCGCGCACGCAGCGGCAAGATGAAGGTGCTGAGCCGCTGGTTCTCTGCCATGGGTGCTGAGCCGTCGGCGCGTGCCAGTGCCACCAGCCAGTTGGCGCGCAGCCCGATCCTGCTGGTGGCGGTCGACGTGGCCAACGCCGAGCGCGAGCTGCTCGACACCTTGCGCCTGACCGCCGAGCGGCTGCTGCAAACCGAGCCCGGCGCGCGCCTGGCCTGCCTGGCGGTGATGAAGGTCAACCGCATCGGCATGGACGAGCTGATGGAGCCCGACGGCAGCAGCAAGCACGTGAACCTGCTGGTGCAGCTCAAGCACTGGGCGCGGCCCTTGATGCAGTCGCTCAAGCTGCCGACCGAGGCGCAGGCCGGCCGCGTGACCTTTCATGTGCTCGAAGCGCCCGATGCCGCCAACGCCATCGTCGACTACGCGCGCAAGAACCAGGTCGACCACATCGTGATGGGCGCACGCAGCAGTGGCGGCCTGCGCCGTTACCTGGGCAGCGTGTCGACCCAGGTCACGGCGCAGTCTGACTGCAGCGTCACGGTCGTACGCGCTCCATCGCGGGCGAAGGAGTGAGCCATGAAACGAGTCTGGGACATCTCTCCCCCGATCGCACCTGAATCGCCGCTGTTCCCCGGCGACCAGGCCTATTCGCAGCAGTGGACGGCGCGCATCGGCCCTGGCTGCCCGGTGAACCTGAGTGCCATCACCATGTCGCCGCACATCGGCGCCCATGCCGATGCCCCGCTGCACTACGCCGACGACGCGCCGGCCATCGGCGAGGTCGACCTCGCGCCTTACCTCGGGCCCTGCCGTGTGATCCACGCCATTGGCCCGGCGCGGTTGATCCAGGTCGCCGACCTGGCGCACGCCGCCAAAGACCTGCCGCCCCGCGTGCTGGTGCGCAGCTGCGCGCAAGCGCCCACCGCCTGGTCCAGCGAGTTCAGCGCCTTTGCCCCCGAGACGCTCGCCTGGCTGGCCAGCCTGGGCGTGCGCCTGGTCGGCATCGACAGCCAATCGGTCGACCCCGCCGACAGCAAGACCCTCGACAGCCACCAGCAGTTGTTGAAGCACCATCTGCGCGTGCTCGAAAACCTGGTGCTCGACGCGGTGCCAGCCGGCGACTACGAGCTGATCGCCCTGCCCCTCAAACTGATGCAGGCCTGCGCCTCGCCGGTGCGCGCCGTGCTGCGGGAACTGTGATGACCTCACCCCAAGCCACCACCCGCCAAGACTGCCTCGCGCTCGACGCGCATGACCCGCTGGCCTCGTTGCGCGAGCAGTTCAAATTGCCTGAGGGCGTGATCTACCTCGACGGCAACTCGCTCGGCGTGTTGCCCCGCAGCACCGCCGCGCGTGTGCAGCAGGTCGTTGCGCAAGAGTGGGGTGACGGCCTGATCCGCAGCTGGAACACGGCGGGCTGGATCGACCTGCCACAGCGTGTGGGCAACAAGATCGCCCAGCTGGTGGGCGCGGGCGACGGCGAGCTGGTGGTGGCCGACTCCACCTCGGTCAACCTCTTCAAGGTGTTGAGCGCCGCGCTGCGCATCACGCGCGCCGACTCACCCGCGCGCAAATGCATCGTCTCCGAGCGCAGCAACTTCCCGACCGACCTCTACATCGCTGAGAGCCTGGCGCGCGAACACGGCATGCGGCTGGTGCTGGTCGAGCCTGAAGATATTGCGCAACATCTCAACGCCGATCTCGCGGTGCTGATGCTCACCCAGGTGAACTACCGCACCGGGCGCCTGCACGACATGGCCGCGCTCACACAAGCTGCGCACGCTGCCGGTGGCCTGACGGTCTGGGACCTGGCGCACAGCGCAGGCGCCCTGCCCGTGGACTTGCGCGCCAGCCACGCCGATTTTGCGGTGGGCTGCGGCTACAAGTACCTCAACGGCGGCCCCGGCGCGCCCGCTTTCGTGTGGGCCAACCCGCGCCACGCCGAGCGCTTCTGGCAACCGCTTTCCGGCTGGATGGGGCACGCGGCGCCCTTCGAATTCACACCCGACTACCGGCCCGCGTCGGGCATCGCGCGCTACCTCTGTGGCACACCACCAGTCATCTCGTTGGCGGCGCTCGAATGTGGTGTCGACACCGTGCTCGCGGCCGACATGACCACCCTGCGCCGCAAGTCGATCGCCCTCACCGAGCTCTTTATCGAGCTGGTCGAATCGCGCTGCGCCGGTTTGCAGCTCGCTTCACCGCGTGAGGCCTCCAAGCGCGGCAGCCAAGTGAGCTTTGCCCACCCCAGCGCGGGCTACCCGATGATGCAGGCGCTCATCGCACGCGGTGTGATCGGCGACTTCCGAGCGCCCGACATCCTGCGCTTCGGCTTCACCCCGCTCTACACCCGCTTCATCGACGTGTGGGACGCGGTCGAGCAGCTGGCGCAGGTGCTGCACAGCGGCGAGTGGCGCGAACCGCGTTTCAACCAACGGTCCGCAGTGACATGAGCACCCCAACGACACCAGAGCGAATCGTCGCCGACGAAGGCGCGAAGCTCGATTTCACCCAGGACATGAGCTACGGCGACTACCTGCACCTCGACGAAGTACTCAACGCCCAGGTGCCGCTCTCGCCCGACCACAACGAGATGCTGTTCATCGTGCAGCACCAGACCAGCGAGTTGTGGATGAAGCTGATGCTGCACGAACTGGGGGCCGCCATCCAGTGTGTGGCGAGCGACGATCTCGGCAGCGCCTTCAAGATGCTGGCCCGCGTCAGCAAGATCATGGAGCAGCTGGTGCACGCCTGGGACGTGCTCGCCACCATGACGCCGCCCGAGTACTCGGCCATCCGCCCCTACCTCAGCAACAGCAGCGGCTTCCAGAGCTGGCAGTACCGCTGCATCGAATTCAGTCTCGGCAACAAGAACGCCGCCATGCTCAAACCGCACTCCCACCGGCCCGAGATCCTGGCGCGTGTCGAGGCCGCCTGGCGCGCACCCTCGCTGTACGACGAAGCGCTGCGACTGCTCGCGCGCCGCGGCCTGGCGCTGCCCGCCAGCCACACCACGCGCGACTGGACACAGCCCTACGCCACCAGCCGCGAAGTCGAAGAAGCCTGGCTGGTCGTCTACCGCGACCCAAAACAACACTGGGACCTGTACCAGCTGGGTGAAGAACTCACCGACCTCGAAGACGCTTTCCGCCTCTGGCGCTTTCGCCACGTGACCACGGTCGAGCGCGTGATCGGCTTCAAGCGCGGCACCGGCGGCACGGGCGGCGTGAGCTACCTGCGCAAGATGCTCGACGTGGTGCTGTTCCCCGAGATTTGGTCGCTGCGCACGGACTTGTAGATGTTGATCTCGCGCCGCCCCATGGCCCCGTTGGCGAGCTTCGTCGACACGCTGTGGGCCAGCGAGCGCGGCGCCATGCCGCATGCGCGCGAGGCCAACCTGCCCACGGGCCGGGTCGACATCGTGATCCCGCTGCTCGATCGCCAGGCGATCACACGCTTCACAGCAGCGGGCGATGTGCAAGGTCAACGTTTCCACGGCGCAGTGGCCCAGGGCGCACAAGACCGCGTTCATCTGCGCGACACGCAGATGGCCTCGTCGGTGGTCGGCGTGCATTTCAAACCCGGTGGCGCGGCCGCCTTCTTCGGCGGCGCCCTGCCCGAGCTGCACAACCGCACCGTGTTGCTCGACGATCTGTGGGGGCCGAGCGCACGTGTGCTGCGCCAAGAGCTGCAAGACACCCAAGGCTTGCATGCGCGCCTGCTGCGGCTGGAGGCTTATCTGATCGCGCGTTTGCAACGTGCCACGCCGGTCGATGTGATGGTGATCACCGCGCTGCACACATTGGCGCAGCAACCCCATGCCGCGCTGATCGAGCCGCTGCAGCGCGCCAGCGGCTGCGGCCCCACCCAGTTCATCCACCGCTTCGAGCGCACGGTCGGCCTGACACCCAAACGGTATGCGAGGGTGCTGCGCTTTCATGCGCTGATCCAGACGCTCGGCCTGGGTCCGCCAAAAGATTGGGCCATGACAGCCGCCGAAGCCGGCTACGCCGACCAGTCGCACCTCATTCACGAATTCAAGCGGCTTGCAGGCGTCACACCCAGCGCTTACCGCGCGGTGGCACCCGATCACCCGACGCACATGGTGGTGGGTGAAAAAATCTCCAATACACCCTGAATACCGCCGTCTAGGATGCGGCCCAATTCACTGCCCGGAGCATCGCCATGACACCCAACGCCATCCACGAGCTGTACGCCTACCTCTGCGTGCCCGACACGCATCAAGCCATCAACTTCTACACCCAGGCCTTTGGCGCGCAAGAGCTGTACCGGCTTACCGAGCCTTCCGGCCGCATTGGCCACGCCGAGCTGCAAATGGGGCCGAGCGCCATCCTGATGCTGTCGGATCAATTTCCCGAATACGGCATCACCGCGCCACCGCCCGAGGGCTTGTCGGGCATGGTGATCCACCTGCATGTAGACGACTGCGACGCGATGGGCCGCCAGGCCGTGGCGTCAGGCGCCACGATGCTGAGCGAGCCCACCGACCAGTTCTACGGCGAGCGCAGCTGCAAGGTGCGCGACCCCTTCGGCCACACCTGGCTGCTGGGCCACTCCATCGAAAAAGTGACCCCTGAAGAAATGCAGCGTCGCTACACCGAGTTGATGAACAACGGCTGAGCTCAGCCGCCGAAGTTATCGCTCGTGCCCTGCGGGAACACGACGATGGCGCGTGTTGACTTGCTAGCGCCCACCGACACACGCTGCTCCTTCATCTTGCCGGCCAGCGTGGTCTGCAAGCGGTACTGGCCCGCCGGCACCTTGGCCCAGAGGTAGGGGCCATCGGTCTTGGCATCGAGCACCACGGCGCCCTTTCGGTCGATGAGTTTCACCTGCGCATCGGCCGAGAAGCCGTTCTTCGCGCCGTCTTTTTCGTAGACCTCGATGTTCAGCGAGTACTGGCCGCGCGCCTGCGTGAAGGCCGGGATCTGCTCGTAAGGGATGCCACCGGTCACGTAGCTCACCTCACCCGACATGCGCGTTTCGGGCAGCGGCACCGCCTCGTTCGCGAGCACCGACTTGGCCGCGTCACCCGGGGGCGGTGACGTGGCATCGGTCTGTGCCCAGGCCACGTTGGCGGCCATCAGCGCGGCGCAGGCCAGCGCGGGAACCAGCTTGATCTTGAATGCGTGGGTCATGGTGTTCCTCTTTCATGGAGTTCAAGAAACCCATTGGGCGCGCAATCAGAGGGTCGTGTTCCCGTGCTGACGCAGGTCGCGGCCTTGTCCTACGCGAGCTCAGCCAAGATTCACCGGCACGAAGATCCGTTCTCCCTCACGTTCGACCAGCAGGGCCACGCTCTTCGGTTTGGAGCCCATCACGCTTTTCACTTGCTCGACCGATGTGACCGGCCGGCCGTTGATCGCGATGAGCACGTCACCCCGCTCGATGCCGGCGCGTGCCGCCGCCCCGCTCACGCTTTCAACCACCAGGCCACCTTCGCTTTGCACCTCGCGGCGCTCGTCGCGCGTCAGCGGGCGCAACGCCAGGCCGAGCTGGCCCGCACGGTCGGCGGGCTCGTCGGCCGCGGCCTGGTTGGCTGCTTCTTCAGCCCCACCCAGCCTGGCCTCGATGTCGATCGCCGAGCGGTCACGCCACACCTTGAGCTTGACGCGCTCGCCGGGGCTGGCCATGCCGATCACGCTGCTGAGCGAACCCGAGCGCACGATGAGCTCGCCGTTCACCTCGGTGATCACGTCACCCGGCTTCAAGCCCGCCTTCGCGGCCGCGCTGTTGCGCGCCACACTCGCGATCAGCGCGCCGTCGGGCCGGGTCATGCCGAACGACTCGGCCAGTGCCTGGTTCACGTCTTGCACCGTCACACCCAAGCGGCCGTGGCTTGCCTTGCCGGTGGCAACGATCTGGTCCTTGACCTTCAGCGCCACGTCGATCGGGATGGCAAACGACAAGCCCTGGTAGCCGCCCGACTGCGAATAGATCTGCGCGTTGATGCCCACCACCGAGCCGCTGCCGTCGAACAGCGGGCCGCCCGAGTTGCCTGGGTTCACCGCCGCATCGGTCTGGATGAAGGGCACCACCGAGTCGCCCGGCAGCGAGCGGCCCTTGGCGCTGACGATGCCTTGTGTGGCCGTCTGCTCGAAGCCGAAAGGCGCGCCGATCGCCATCACCGGGTCGCCCACTTCGAGCTGCTTGGGGTTGCCCAGGCGCACGGTGGGCAGGTCTTTGGCATTGATGCGCAGCACCGCCACGTCGGTCACCGGATCGCTGCCCAGCACCTTGGCGCTGAACTCGCGGCGGTCGCTGAGCTTCACGCTCACTTCCTTGGCGTCACGCACCACGTGGGCGTTGGTGAGGATCAGGCCGTCACTTGCAATGATGAAGCCGGAGCCTTGGCCACGAAACGGCTGCGAGGGGCCCTCGCCTCGCCCACGCGGCTGCATGCCCGGCAGGCCACGGAAGAACTGGAAGAACGGGTCGTTCTCGATGCCGGGTGGCAGGCCTTGTTGCGGGGTGTTCGCGACCGCCTGCGTACCCGACACGGTCACACCGACCACCGCCGGCCCGGCCTGGGCAAAGATGGCGCGGTAGTTGGGCACGGTCGCCTGAGCCGGGATCGGCGCCACCGGCGCCATCGCGGCTGCAGCAGCGGTCGGGCCGCTCAAGGCGGCCACGGCCACCGGCGTGCTGACGACAGCGGTGGGTTCATCCCTCTTCAGCCAATGCGGCAGGCCGAACGCTCCAGCCGAGCCCATGGCCAACACGCCAGCGGCCACCAGGGTGGCATTCAAGGGGTTGAGTTTCATCGTGAGCCTCTTGTGTGATGTGTCCACGCGGAACATTCCGCATGACGCACAAGATAAAGAGGCCCGGTGAACCCTGCGTTAGGGCTCGGTTAGGCGAGAGTTAAGAGCCACCGTGCCGCAGCAGCGCGTCGATCAGTTCGTCTTTCTCGGCCCACTGCGCTTCGACCCAGGTGCTGATGCGCTGGCGGTAGGCCTTGTCACCCATCGGGTCGCTGCCCAGCACTTCGGCCGGGATCTCGCAGCGCTGCACGCGCACGATCACCGCGTCGAGGCGGCCGCTCAACAGATCCCAGAAGGTCGGCGCCCCGTTGGGGTAGACGATGGTCACGTCGAGCAAGGCCTCGAACTGCTCGCCCATGGTCGCCAGCGCGATGCCAAGGCCTCCGATCTTGGGCTTGAGCAGGTGGCGGTAAGGGCTCTTCTGCTGGTCGTGCTTGGCCTGCGTGAAACGCGTGCCTTCCACGAAGTTGATCACCGAGGTGGGGATGCGCTTGAACTTCTCGCACGCCTCGCGAGTGGTCTTCAGGTCGTTTTGCCGTGCGCCGTGGCCCTTGCCGCGCTTCATGAAGGGGAAGTCGAGCGCCCACCACGCCAGGCCGATCACCGGCACCCAGATCAGCTCTTGTTTCAAGAAGAATTTCAGAAACGGGATGTGGCCGTGGAACACCCGCTGCAACACCAGAATGTCGACCCAGCTCTGGTGGTTGCTCGACACCAGATACCAGCCGCGCGGGTTGAGCTCGTTGACGCCTTGCACGTCCCACTGCACCGGGCGCACGGCGGCGATCCAGGCGTTGTTGACGGCCACCCAGCCCGAGGCCAGCGCGGTCAGCACACGGTCGCAGCCACGGCGCACGGCCTCGAAGGGCAACAACAGCTTGAACAACGAGGGCGGTGCCAGGCTGCTGGCCACGATCAAGGTGTTGAGGCCGAGCGTGAGCCCGGTCAGGCCGCCGCGCAGTGCGGCTGGCAAACGTGAAAGCATGTTGAGGGAGCCTGGGGTTCGAGAGAGTCGGGCGATTGTGCGGCAGCCCGGGGCTTGCCTGACTCAGCGAGCTTTCGCGAGCGCCTGCTCCAGGTGGCCCAGCGTGCGGTCGATGTGGCCCAGCTTGTCGAGCCCGAAGAGGCCGATGCGCCAGGTGCGAAAGTCAGCCGGCTCGTCACATTGCAGTGGCACACCCGCTGCCGTCTGCAAGCCGAGCTCGCGAAACTTCTTCGACGAGTGGATGTCGGCGTCGGTGGTGTAGCTCACCACCACGCCCGGTGCTTCGAAGCCAGGCGCCGCCACGCTCTTGAAGCCCTGGCTTGCCAGCATCGCACGCACACGCTGGCCCAGCTGCTGCTGCGCGACTCGCGCCTTCTCGAAGCCGAAGGCCTTGGTCTCGAGCATCACGTCGCGCATGCGGGCGAGTGCGTCGGTGGGCATGGTGGTGTGGTACGCGAACGCGCCACCTTCGTAGGTTTCCATCATCTGCAGCCACTTGCGCAGGTCGCAGGCAAAGCTGGTACTGGTGGTCTTGTCGATGCCCTCGCGCGCACGCTCGCTGAGCATCACGAAGGCGCAGCCCGGCGAGCCGCTCCAGCCCTTTTGCGGGGCGCTGATGAGCACGTCGACCTGGTTGGCCACCATGTCGACCCAGATCGCGCCCGAGGCAATGCAGTCGAGCACGAACAAGCCCCCGACCGCATGCACTGCCTCGCCCACGGCGCGCAGGTAGTCGTCGGGCAGCAGCATGCCGCTGGCCGTCTCGACGTGCGCAGCCAACACCAATGCCGGCTTCTCGCGCTCGATGGTGGCCACCACCTCGGCGATGGGGGCCGGCGCATACGCCGCTTCGGAACCCGCTGCGATCGGCCGCGCCTTCAGCACCGTGGCCGAAGCCGGAATCGAGCCCATGTCGAAGATCTGCGTCCAGCGGTAGCTGAACCAGCCGTTGCGGATGACCAGCACCTTCTGCCCGGTGGCGAACTGGCGGGCCACGGCTTCCATGCCGAAGCTGCCGCTGCCCGGCACCACGATGGCCGATCTGGCGTTGTAGGCCTCTTTCAAGGTGGCCGAGATGTCGCGCATCACGCCTTGAAATTTTTGCGACATGTGGTTGAGCGCGCGGTCGGTGTAGACGACCGAAAACTCAAGCAGGCCTTCAGGGTCGACGTGGGGCAGCAGTCCAGGCATGGCAGGTCTCGTTAATGGCTTCGGGCCAGCTTAGCACCGGCCTCCAGCGGGTCACATCAGGGCTTTTGCCGCGGTTGGTAGGTGGCCCCGGCCGTGCTGGCGGCTTGCGCCGGTACGGGGCGGGCCTCCTGGGTCGTGCTCGCACATTTGGCGTTG